>DASPQI010000152.1:0-5959 GCA_035625045.1 Syntrophales bacterium
AGCCTATTCAATGCCGAACTGGCCCGCGCCCAGACGAAGGGCATTCTCTTCCAGTCTCTCGTGAACCTTTACAAGGCGATGGGAGGCGGATGGGTTGTGAAGGCAGAGGGCCTGACAGCGGAGTAGTCTGATTTCAGGGAGGATACTATGTATTTTATTACCTTTTCCAGAAAGATGGGCACAAACGGAACAGAAATTGCGAAGCTCGTGGCGAAAGAACTGCAGTATGCCTTCTATGATACAGGAGACATCGAAAAAAAAGCCGAAGAGATGGGACTTCTCGATGATATCAGAAAAGTTAACGACAAAGCACCATCTCCGCTAAAGAGGTTTTTTTCATACCGTTCTGAGATTTGTCTGGACTGCCTGTATGTAGTCATTTATGAACTTGCACGCCAGGGGAGCGCAGTAATTCTCGGACGGGGCGGCAATATGCTTTTCCGGTCTCTCCCGTATGCTCTTCATGTCCGGGTAATCGCATCGCAGGAAAAGCGTGTCCGCAATCTTATGGAGAGGGGTTATGATAGGGAAGACGCCGTTATGGTCATGGAGAAGAGTGATCACGAGAGAGAAAGTTTTATCAGGTTTGCCTTCCATCGGGATTGGGACAATCCTGAGCTGTATGATATTGTCCTCAATATGGACAAACTTACTGTCAATACAGCGATTGATATGATCTTGTGCGCAGCCCGCGCAGATGATGCACGGGTAGGTGCCGGCGATGTGATGAGCTCTCTGGATATGATGGAGCTTGCAGTAAGGGTGGGGACAGGCCTTACAGAGGCAGGCTTTCCATCAAACTACGTTTCCGCGTTTGTTGATGCGCCAGGAAAAATCCGGCTGACAGGGGTTGTGCAACTCCCCTGGGAAAAATCGGCTGCGGAGCGGGCTGCGATAAAAGTCAAAGGCGTCGTATCCGTGGAAAACAAAATTGAGATAGCCAGTAGATAGAATTTCATCATTCCTATTATTTAGTCAGCAGATGGTGCATTACTAAAGATTCTGCAACACTATCGTAGGTCACAGTCCAATAATCCTTACTTCAAATATGAGGGCGAGCAGCCGGGAGGCGGCCTTCTTCACCGGCTGTCGTACATAAACTAGTCGGGTCAGAGGAACGACAGGACGGCTACATCCCATTCCATCCATAGTTTATGCTGTAGTTTTTTGACCTGTTCACAGTGAGACGTGAATTCGATCCTTTGTTGCCCCGTCTGTCCAAGATATATATCCCGGTAACGTTTCCAAATAAACGCGATTGCATTCTACCCATGTTCGCCCTGATGTCCGAACCACTGATTTTGAAACAAATTCGATATAAAAAATTTGCTTGACAAAGAGGTTAATTAATATAATTATGAACGGCAATTCATAATATGAACAATTATTCAGTTAGTTGGTTATCCGGACGAAATGGAAAGATCAAAAAGAAAAGAGACAGAATTCCAACTCAAGAGAACTGAAATTCTTAATGAGGCAGAAAAGATCTTTGCTGCAAAAGGCTTTCATAATGCGACCATGGCAGAGATTGCCAGTGCATCTGGTTTTGGCACAGGGACTCTGTACCATTTCTTTATGAGTAAGGAAAGCCTATACAATGTAATGGTGAGCGAGAAATTGGACAGGATGTATCTGGAAATCAGAGAGTTCGTAAATAATGAAGAAAAAATAATAGACAAGATCAATAAATTAGTAGAATCACATTTCCATTTCGTAGAAAACAACGTCGGTTTCTGCGACCTTCTTATACGTGGTGAAGGTTTGACTCTCTCAGATAAAGGATCGATTTTGAGGGATAAGATAATAACGGACTACCTTAACCACATCGGTTTTGTAGAAGACATAATGCGCATTGGAATGGAAACAAATTCGTTGAAGAGTGGGGATCCACGTATTATGGCATACACTCTTTTGGGCATCATCCGGTCATTCTTTTATTACTGGATGCTAACAAATCAGGATACACGCTTGACTGACAAAGTGGAGTTCGTTTCAGACATCTTTCTGAAAGGTGTGGGTATGCGGTCGGAGGAATGAAAAGTCCGCTTTTCTACATTACTCTTTCATGTTGGTGCTGATCGTTTTCAAAATTACGAATGTAAATTGTCCTAAGGAGATGCTGATCCATACAAACCCGCATATGGTTAGTATGTTGGAGATCATACAGTTGTCTATTCTCCGCCTGTATTGAGGCAGGTGAAAAGGGGTATTTCTATGACGGGAAAGGCAAGTAAAGTGACATTTCTACGTGCGGCTGTGCTGGTTTCTATTGCAGCCACCAGTCTGCTATTTTTTGTCATGGCCGGCTGCGGAAAGGGAGATGCAGAGAAGAATCCCTCTCTGCCTATAGTGCGGGTAGCACAGGTCATCCGCCAGAACGTACCCGTATATACTGAATGGATTGGCACGACTGATGGTAAGGTCAATGCCACAATCCGAGCCCAGGTTCAGGGCTACTTGATCAAGCAGCTATACCGTGAAGGCGATTTTGTAAAAAAAGGGCAGATCCTTTTCGAGATTGATCCGCGTACATTCCAGGCTGCCTTGGATCAGGCGAAGGGGCAGTTGGAGGAACAGAAGGCACGCTGGGTAACTGCCAAGGCGAATCTTGCCAGAATCGAGCCCTTAGCAAAGCAGAATGCCGTCAGTAAAAAAGACCTAGACGATGCCATGGGCGCTGAAAAGGAAGCGCGCGCGGCGGTAATTTCAGCGGAAGCAGCTGTTGAAAAAACGAAGCTGGACCTCGGCTTTACAAAGATTTACTCTCCCATTGACGGCATTGCCGGCATCGCCAAGGCCCAGATCGGGAATCTCGTCGGTCCCGGAATGATCGAGGAACTTACAACGGTATCAACCGTTGATCCTATCAAGGTCTATGTGCCAGTCGGTGAACAGGAGTACCTCAAGCTTGTCGGAAAAGACGGGCCCAGTTTCAAGCACATACCCCTGGAATTGATTTTATCATCCGGCCAAGTCCATCCATTTAAGGGATACTTTGCCCTTGTCGACCGCCAGGTGGATATTAAGACAGGAACCATAAAACTGGCAGCCTTCTTCAGTAATCCCGGAAATATCATCCGGCCGGGACAATTTGCCAAGGTTCGTGCTGAAAGTAAAATCAAGGGAAACGCACTGCTGATACCCCAGCGAGCGGTGACGGAGCTTCAGGGAGGATATCGGGTGGCCGTCGTAGACCCCGGTGATAAAATTGATATAAGATTGGTAAAACCGGCCGAACGAATCGGAAGCCTCTGGGTGATTGACGAGGGGCTTAAGCAGGGAGATAAAGTGGTGGTGGAAGGGTACGAGAAGGTAAAGCAGGACATGATCGTGAATCCTCAGCCTTACGTTGTATCAACCAATGGCACTACATCGAGCACCGAACAACAGAAATCTGCGCAGTTCGGACCGGGTCAACAGTAGGTCGTTATGGCAAAATTCTTCATCAATCGTCCTATTGTTGCCATGGTGATTTCCATTATGTTCATCGTTATAGGCATAGTGGCGCTGGTTGGTCTGCCCATCTCCCAGTTCCCGGAGATCGTGCCTCCAGAGGTCCAAATCTGGTCAACTTATACAGGTGCTGATGCCAAGACCGTCGAGCAGTCCGTAGCAACCCCCATCGAGCAGCAGCTCAGCGGCGTGGACAACATGAATTACATGTTCTCTATCAATGCCAATAACGGTAGCATGAGGCTGACGACAAGTTTCGATGTTGCGACCAGTCCAAATACCGACCTGATGCTGACCCAGATCCGGCAGAATCTTGCTGAGCCTCAGCTTCCTCAGGATGTGCGCAATTACGGGGTCACGGTCCAGAAGGCCCGTTCCGCCCCCCTGATGATCCTTTCCGTATATTCACCAAATGAGTCCCTTGACGCTAAATTTCTGGCAAATTATGCTTACATCAACCTAGTCGATCAACTACTGCGCGTACCAGGCGTCGGCATGGCCACGGTTTGGGGTTCCGGCATGTATGCCATTCGCATCTGGGTCAAACCCGATATGCTGGCGAAGCTCGCAATAACTGTTCCCCAGGTCATAGATGCTGTCCAGAAACAGAATACAGTTAATCCGGCAGGGCAGATCGGCGCTGAACCAGCACCGCCGGGACAAGAGTTCACCTATTCTGTCAGTGCCCAGGGCCGTCTGGTCAAGCCGGAAGAATTCGGTCAGATTGTTCTGCGGGCCAACTCTGACGGATCGGTCGTTCGCCTGAATGATGTGGCCCGTATTGAGTTGGGCTCACAGGTTTACACATTTAGGGGGCGTCTGAACGGGAAACCTGCGGCAAATCTCGGTATCTATCAATTGCCAGGCACGAACGCCATTGAAACGGCAAACGGTGTCAGGAGAGTCATGGAACAGGCTAAGAGGCAATTCCCGGCTGGCCTCGATTATATCGTTGGTCTTGATACGACGCGGGCCATCACCGAGGGAATCCATGAAATTATCAAGACGCTTTTGATTGCCATGACGCTGGTCATTATCGTCGTCTTCGTATTTCTTCAAGGTTGGAGACCGACCCTCATTCCCGCCATTGCTGTTCCGGTATCCCTCATCGGCACCTTTGCCTTCTTCCCTTTTCTCGGCTTCTCAGTCAACACCCTTTCACTTTTCGGCTTGGTACTGGCCATAGGCCTCGTCGTTGACGATGCCATTGTTGTAGTGGAGTGCGTTGAACGTCATATTGAAGAGGGCATGAAGCCCAAGGATGCGGCGTTCAGGGCTATGCAGGAGGTTTCGGGGCCAGTTGTGGCGATTGCTCTGGTACTCTCGGCAGTCTTTATCCCCACGGTGTTCATCCCGGGAATTACGGGCAGGCTTTATCGGCAATTTGCGGCAACCATTGCAATTTCAGTTCTCATCTCGGCCTTCAACGCCTTGAGTCTCAGTCCTGCCCTTGCTGCTCTTCTCCTCAAGCCCCGGAAAGAGGCACGGGGCCCCTTGGGTTTCTTTTACAGGTTATTCAACCGCTGGTTTGGACGTGCCACGACAGGATATGTGGGATTTTGCCAAGTTCTGATCCGCAAGGGTGCCCTCTGTCTTTTATTCCTTGCAGGGATCACGGTCCTTTCCGCTGGCATCGGAAAAGTCATCCCCACGGGATTCCTGCCGGAAGAGGATCAAGGATACATGTTTGTGAATGTATCGTTGCCTAATGCTTCCTCGATGCAACGCACTGATGAGGCCTGCAAAGAGATAGAAAAAATCCTCGCGGAGACGCCGGGTGTTCAGTATTATCAAACCATTATCGGTATCAGCTTGCTTAGCCTTGTGCAGAATACTTACAGCGCTTTTTTCTTTGTGAACCTTAAGGAGTGGAAAGAGCGGAATACGCCAGAACAGCGATATGAAGCGATTATGGACCATCTGAACAGAGAGCTGGCCAAGCTTTCGCAGTGTACCGCCTTCGCTTTTTCTCCACCTGCAATTCCAGGAATCGGGACGGCCGGCGGTGTAACAATGATCCTTGAGGACCGTGCCGGAAGGGATATCGATTTTCTCTCGGAGAATGTCAACAAATTCCTAGATGCCGCACGTAAGAGACCAGAGCTTGCCTCAGTGAGAACAACATTCCTCCCGACGGTGCCCCAGGTTTTCATCAATGTCGATAGGGACAAGGTGCTCAAGCAAGGCATTAACATCGACGAGGTCTATCAGACGCTGCAGGCTTTTATGGGGGGGTATTTTATTAATTACTTCAACCGATTCGGGCGGCAATGGCAGGTCTATGTCCAAGCCGATGGTGCTTACCGCACCAAAGCGGAGGATGTGGGACTGTTTTATGTAAGGAACGACCAGGGAGACCCGGTTCCGCTTTCGGCAGTATCGACTATCGAATCACGAATGGGACCTGAATTTACGATGCGGTACAATATGTACCGTTCGGCACAGATCAACGCCATGGCCAATCCAGGCTACAGTTCGGCCCAAGCCATGAGTGCACTTGAACAAG
>DASPQI010000153.1:0-3700 GCA_035625045.1 Syntrophales bacterium
CGAGGGGGTCCTTCACTCCATGAAGGCTGAGATTCCTATATAAGAGCGGCAGCAGCCGGTATGAACCCTGATCGATCCTGTTCATATCCGTATTGGATTTCCAATAGTCCCACGCCATGAGGGCTTCTTCGCCCTG
The DNA here is from genome assembly GCA_035625045.1 of Syntrophales bacterium. Taxonomy (GTDB): domain Bacteria; phylum Desulfobacterota; class Syntrophia; order Syntrophales; family UBA2185; genus DATKLL01. The sequence continues at coordinate 137 of DASPQI010000153.1, forward strand.
CAAAAGAGAGGCGCGCAGAAGCGCCTCCTGCTGAGCCGTAGGCAGGCACCCCTCATAACTGCTTGATTTCATGCGATAGTCCCTTCCTCATGCTCGCAGGAGTCCCTCCGTAGCGGTCTGTCAGGGGATATCTAGAGATTTCAAATATGCCCGTAATGCCATCACGCATACATATGCATCATGCAAATAGTGCCGACGGTGAAAGACCGGCACAAAAAACGGATTAAGGAACTGTCCAACTATCACACACTACTTTACACAGAAACTGTCACATAGTATATGCTAATTGGCGTTTATTTTAAATCTGCACGTACGGGATGGATATGCGAATCATCTTGACAATATACCTTCTATTGCAGATAGAATATAAAAAAAATTGTGAGAAAGTCTTATCGCTAGGGGAAATCACAACGTTCCATGCAAACAGACGCGGAGCCTTGTTTCCGTTGAGCCCCAAATCAGCTGTTATTACAGAGGGTTTTGCAGATAAATATCAGCAGTTTTTTCCATTGGAGGCAAAATGACCGCAAATGGCCGTATCAGAATCAATGTCCCGAAAATCGTGCATGAAACCATTGATGGCGAAACGGTTATGCTGAACCTCGACAATGGTAACTATTATAGCTTGGTTGGAGAGGGTGCCGATATTTGGGGGTGTATTGAAAATGATTGGCCCGTAACTGGTATCATTGAGAAATTACGGTGCCAATACGAGTGTGACGGTGTTAATATTGAAGCCGCGGTGAATGAATTTATATCAGAACTGCTGAGAGAGGGGCTCACTGTTCCTGATACCGCAGACGCACAAGGAGGTGCGCATTGGTCTTGCGGACAAAAAGAAACTGACATAACCGGGAAGAAACAACCGTTTAATGCCCCAGTTTTGAATAAATATAGTGACATGCAGGACTTGCTCTTACTCGATCCTATCCATGAGGTGGATGATAAAGCCGGATGGCCAACAAACAAACCAGAACTGAAAAACAGCTAGCCCACTTTTTAATTTTCTTTCAGTGGCTCTAAAGCCGGGACGATTTCAACGTGGGCATAATCTTCCTTTTCCAATTTACTTGCCAAACAACTATCACACTGAGTACGAACCTGTGATCACGCGAAGGAAATTTCGATGAAATGCAATGAAAAAAGCTTATTTGCCGCACGGGATCAGGAGCTGCTTCTCCGTGCGGCCCTCCTCAAAGGGACAGATGCGGTCGATGCATGGAATGCATGGGAAAGCGCCGTCGATTGGGAAGGGCATCTTGAAAACAGAACTTTTGATCTGCTGCCGCTTCTGTATATAAACCTGCAACGACTTGGGGTAGAGCATCCGCACATGAATATTCTCAAGGGAATCTATCGGCAGGCATGGTACAAGAATCAGAGGTTTTTTTCCGAAGCAGGTAGGACATTGGCTGCTCTGCACAAAACAGGCGTTCACACAATGGTGCTCAAAGGGATTCCCTTGACGGTGCTGCACTACAAAAACTATGGTGTTCGTCCCATGTCAACTATTGATATTCTCGTTCCCTCCTCTGAGGCTTTGCTGACTGCCGATGCCCTCAATAAAGTGGGCTGGAGCCCAATGATGACGGCGGGAGAGGACTATATACAGTATCAGCACCCTCTGCGGTTTTTGAGCGAATCAGGTATGGAGTTAGCGCTTCACCGGTACCTTATATTCAAGTCTAGCCGGTCCGATTCTGACTCTGATTTTTGGAACAAAGCTGTGCCAATCGTGATACATCACATCCCTGCATATGCGCAGAACCCTGCCGATATGCTCTTCCATGTCATTGTTGACGGAGCAAAGTGGAACCCGGAGCCGTCCATTCACTGGATTGCCGATGCGATCACCATCATGCAATCCTCTCATACGGAAGTAGATTGGTCACGCATCATCAATCAGGCGAAAAAACACAAGGTTTCCCTTCAGATGAAGGAAGCATTGCACTATCTGGATGAAAACTTCCAGGCGGGGGTGCCCAAGACAATCATGGACAGGACAAAGAGTATTCCCGTATCTTCTCTTGAACAATTCGAATACCGGCGCGTCATCAGTTGTCATGAAACTGATCGTGAAACTTTACTGGGTGGTTTCCCATTATATCTTATCGAATACCTGCGTCTGACTCGAGATACCGGCTTATGGCCGGCGCTCGCTGGATTTCCCAAGTTTCTCAAATATCGGTTGGATGAAAAAAACTACCTTCATCTTGTCTTTTCCCTTCTATCGAGAATCATGAAAACGATAAGGAGAAAACTATCAGGGTTCATGCGGAGGAAATCCATGAAGCCCGAGGACGCAGCGAGCGGCCGTGGGAATGTTTTCAGATGAATAAAGGCAAGGGCAAAGAGTCACATAGGACTTTCGTTGATCGAGACGCTTGGCGCTATTTTATCGCATTTTATCGGAAACACGTTAAACGTCTCGCTTTTACCGCCGTAATGTCCACTGCCCAGTCAGTTTTGATTGTGCCATCTCTGCTTCTTGTGAAATATGCCTTTGATAAGGCGATTCCCCAGCATAATATTCGTCTTCTCGTGCTCGTTGGAATAGGCATCCTTGGGTTTCGTCTTGCCAATACAGGATTGACGCTGTGGGTACGTTCAATAAATACTAATGTCATTGTGACAACCATTCTTAAATTGCGTGAAGATGTCTTGAATAGACTTTACTCGTTCCCCCGGGCTGCGTATACCCAGCTTGACCAGAAAACCACTCACGCAAGAATAGTGCAGGATACAGAACGGCTGAGCACTATGAGCGATGCCCTCATTTCACGCCTTTTCCCATCTCTCTTCACCAGTCTGGCGCTCTGTATTATTCTCCTTGTTTTCAATTGGCAGTTGTTTCTGATCATGAGCTCGCTCTTCCCTGTTATTTTTCTGGCAAACCGGTATACGGGGAGGCTTGTCAAAAAGAAGGTTTACGTATTTCAGCGTTCCTTTGAAAAATTCAGCAAGGGTATGTTGTTTGTCCTGCGCCACATGGATCTCACAAGGACTCAGACGGCCGAAGAGCAGGAGATAGAGCGGCAAACGAGGATTCTCAAAACGTTAGCTGCTAGGACGAGAAAGATGACTTTCATCTATGATGTTCATGGCAACCTGCAGTCAATTCTGACCGGCATATCCGGCATCATAATCGTGGTTGTTGGCGGCATCTCAGTGGCAACCCGTTCTATCACGCTCGGAGAGTTTATATCATTTTACTTTGCAGCGGGATTTCTTAACGGATATGTGAATACGATAACCGTCTCTATTGCCGATATTATTGCGGGGAATGAATCGGTTGTTACGCTTTACAGACTTGTGGAAACAAAGAATATCCAGCCTTATCGTGGAGGGAAACAGATTCCCTTCAAAGGTTTTCTTTCCCTCGAAGCTGTATCCTTCAAGTATGAAGATCAACCGGTCCTGAACAATATCAGCCTCCATCTGCATCCGCATTCCAAGACAGCGATTATCGGGCCAAATGGTGCCGGCAAGAGTACTATTATCCAACTTATTCTTGGCTTTTATCGTCCAATTGCCGGCCGTCTTTATGCTGATGACATCCCTTAC
>DASPQI010000154.1:0-10432 GCA_035625045.1 Syntrophales bacterium
TGCAGCCGGTGGCAGCGGCATACTCTTGGGTGACGGCAGGCTGAACTATGGTTTGGAACAGGTATTAGAAGTTTATTACCGAATCCAGCTTGGTCCTTATATACAGATCACGCCGGATTTCCAATTCATTCAAAACCCCGGGTACAATCAAGATCGCGGCCCGGTTGAGGTTTATTCGTTGCGGGTTCGCCTGAGTATCTGAAACGACGCGGGTTCTTAATTTCGGAGTAATTCCCTGGCCCCAGAATATGCATCACATGGGGGAAGCATACCAAGTTGGGTTCAGGTATTTCATTAGCGAAAAGATGCAGGCCGATGCTACGACTGGTTCAGGTATCTGGGGTGATAAAAAGCCCGATACTTGGGTGGGCTGTGGACTTCGAATAGTTTTCAACCCGCCGTGGTAAATAGAATTATGAAATCAATTCCTGCAAGAATCCCTCCTTTTCTTAAACGCCTGACAGGGGGATCAGCTAACAAATACATCAAACCTTAGTGTAAACGCACTGATTTTATGTGAGGTTTTATTGCACTCTTTCACTTGTAAATCGCTGACACAGGATCTGGGCGAAGCTAAAGCTAGATAGGTAGCATTAATAAATCGGCATATTTCATTTTTTATCGCTTGCTCTTGAACAGAACGGAATGAAAGCTGCTACACAAGCGTATCAACCGCAAATCTTGCTTTCAATAAAATTCGATCATCTCTTCGTAAAAGCAGAGACATGGATAAGTGTTACAGACAACCGCCTCCTTTCTGCTTTAATCAGAAATTAGATGTTACCAGTTGCTAAAGATAGTTGCTGCCATTTTGTGCTCTCTTGCATTATTGATTAGAGAAGATTTACATATTGCCGATACAGCCTTATGCATCGCTTCCGGTGTGGTGGGTAATAATGAAAAGCATCTGATGGCATGAAATAGCCATTTGAGATTTCATTGTCTGGCAGTTTCCGCATACCAGGATTCAATCGCTACCTTGATGGCAGTTCTGATTTTCCTTATTTTCGCAAGCTTTTCTTCTTCAGTCCCCGTCAGTTGTGCAGGGTCGGGAAAGCTCCAGTGGAAGCGATTTGTTGCTCCGGGAAAGACGGGACACCGCTCCGCCGCCGCTTCATCACATACGGTAATCACATGAGAAAATAATATCCCTTTTTTTAGAAGATCGAAAACCGTCTGTGTTTTTTTATGAGAAATATCGATGCCTGCCTCTTTCATTGCCGCAACTGCAAGCGGATTCAGGGTCCCTGCCTCCAGGCCCGCGCTGTGCGCTTCAAAACGGTCTCCGTAAAGATGATCCAGCCAAGCTTCGGCCATCTGACTGCGGGCGCTGTTATGAACGCAGACGAAAAGAACTTTTTCCTTTTGCATCTCCCACCTCTTATTTTTCAACCGTCAGTAACAGAGATATTCATAATGATGAGGGTGCATTGGTTTCATTAATGCTTTATTTTAAGTTTCTTCCTCTTATTTGTCAATGCTTATGCGGCTTTTGGTCCTCGCATTTTCTCCATGCATACCATGCAAAATCGGGTGGTCGGTGTTGCGAGCAAGCGCCTTCCCGCTATCCTTCCCTCACATGCCTCGCATATCCCAAAGACCCCTCGATCAATACGCATAATCGCCTCCTGGAGTTCTTTTATAAGCAACATTTTTCTTTCTTTCATCATTAACTTTTCATTCTGATCAAAATCCAGTGATGCTTTATCAACGGTATCCGAAGGGTTATCATTCACAAATTTCTTCTCGAAGGCAGCTTGAATTGCTTCAAATTGGAGTTCATTCAATCTCCTGAGAAGATGTTTCTTTATATGCCGAAGCTTTTCTGGTTTCATAATTGCACCTTCAATCCTTCTGAGAATTTTCTCCTTGAAAAAATTCCCCCCATTCGTCTTTCTTAAATTTAAATCCTATCGCTATGAACATGAAAAGATACAATTGAGCCGGTCACTTTACTACAGCCCGTATGGAGAAAAACACCCAACCACAAAAGCAGCAAGAATATTATCACCTCCGGCTGCCAAAGTGTTCGTATGCCCTCCATAACATTTGCCGTCACGCGCGAATCGGGAAGCCATTTCCAGAGTATGAACGAATATATGATCGCCCCTATTCCCATGATCTGATAGGCAGAAATACGGCCTTCCCCGCGGTAGTCGGCCCGGAATACTTCCGATACGAATCGCCAGCCCTGCGTCACCAGCACGGAAAGCAGGAAGGAAAAGGTATAGAAGCTATTGAGAAACAGGTATGTGCAAATAAGACCGATCATCACGTACAAAACCGCGGTTACAGCCTGCACGGGAATTACATGTTCTCCTTCCAGGCCACCCTCATAGGCTATTTTTTTGGTCCTTCCCGAAAAAATAAAGTTGTACTTTCGAAATAACATTTGCAGAAAAAAAGAACATTTGGAGAGAGGTTTTCCGTAACAACAGCCGAAGCTGATGCAGGCCAAGCGTCCCACCCCTTCTCCAAATGAATAAGAAATTGCCAAAGCGGCTAGAGCAGGCATAATGGGGATAGAAACTAACGGACCCATAATTTTATTCACTATCATTACGGCGAGTGGCGCAACCAGAGTACCCACAAAAACCGCCCCTCCGACGGTTCGGGTATGTGCCTTTCTTTCCACGACCATGGCCAGAATTCTCGCCATGGGGAGACAAAATACCAGCATGACAAGGATGAGGACAAAAGTCGCTCTGATGTCAATTTTAATTGCGCCGAAGAGAACAAGCATAATCACTATGGATGCCAGATACGCATTTGCGCTTAATACACCATAATATGTCAGGTTAACCCCGTCCCATCTGTTCTGGTCGATCTTCCTGACCGGCACGGTAGCCATGATCTGCCAGCGTTCATCCGGCAGCACTTTGAAACCCCAACACAGGAGAGAGAAAGACAGAACAGCCAGTATGATGAGAAATATTTCATTTTCCATATAAACCTCTTATACGTAGTATAAGTTAAAAAATATTGTCATGCTTGTGACAATAAATTTGCTCACCCCCTTTTCTGAAAGGCCAAGTGGCTATCCCCCGCTAGCGGGGGTTGGGGGTGGTCCTACATCAGTAAAAATCCCTTTAAATCTCCCTTTATAAAGGGAGACTTTATGGGTTTATCTCTTTAGGTTGCCCTTCCTATAAGTGAACGGACTTTAACCTCGGTCTCCACCAACGGCATGCCAAACCCGTTGGAAAGAATGCTCCTGGCGCCATTATGAAACATGTTCACAACAATGTCGTCTGCAAACCTTACCCGTCCCTCTTGAAATATCAATACATCCGTACTGCTGCCCGGACGATAGAGGCTCTTGGGAAATCCCTTCTTGATGAACATACCCGTACCTATGGGGACCGGGTTATCATACCCCTCCTCGCTGTAGCATTGTACGATATCGCCGATCATCATGGCGACAACCTCGATCATTGCTACAAGCCCCACACCGGTGCCGCCGTTAACATCCGTGTCTATTATGGTTACAACCCGCTTGTTTTTTGAATAAGGCGTGGCTATGGACAATACCGCATGGGGATTGCAGGAATGGTATCCACCCTGAATCTGGTAGAAATCAATTATCTTCCCGGCAACCGGTGTGTGATTATAATGATATTTTTCAGGCGTGAGGCGAAAGATGGCAAAGCTTCCTTCACGGAAGGCTTTCAGCCAGGTCACTTTGTCCTTACCAAACAATTCTTCATAGTCAAAGAATTTACCCTTGATGAACAGATGGGAATTATCACTGAGGGATCCGACAAGCATTCGTGAATCGGCCGGCGACACTATGACATCATGATCCTCCGGCATGGGACGGCACTCCCGGTAACGGATCTTCCTTTCAAAAATCTTTCTCGGGGTATCCAGCTCCTCCGGAGCAGATAAACATTCCTGCAGGTCCACGCCGGCTGCTTTCAGGAAATCCATGTAGCCGAATATTTTTTCTCCGAGAAAAGTCTCATAGTTCATGAAACTGAGAAGCCGGGAAATCCTGGCGCTTGTAAGCTTTCGGAAAAGGAAGGGTGCATATTCCCGTAAATCAGAGTACAGAAACTTAACAGCGCTCAACCCGTAAGGCATCTCTGTACAAACCCTACTGCTTTCGCGCTCGATATACTGATGAACCACGGTATCCTCCGCATATTCTTTATTTCAGTTTACATCAGTCTGGCTTCGATCTATACCGACTGAAATCAGGATCAGGTTAATGAGCTTAATCAAGTCGGCTGTGGATATTGCTTCTTCCATGACCTTTCGCCGAGCGATACCGACAAACCGGCGTGCTTCCTGGTCTTTGAGTGTAAACTGAAGTGCGCTTCGTATTGCCTTTTTGTCTTCCTGACACGCTGCCTCGATGCCTTCCACATCTTCCTCCAGAAAACGGAAAGCCTCGCTAATATGATGCATTCTCAGGTCATTACGGTAGAATTCTTCCGCGGCCCTGTTGAAATCATCAGCTTTCATATGAAGAGGTAATTTCGCGCCAGCTCTGTTGAGAATCGCTTTCGTAAGCTTACCTGCTGCTGAGTAGTCCTCAGGGCACTCCAATCTCAAAGCCAGATCTTCTATGGTCTCTCCGAGCATCAGCATCTCAATGAGATCAGCCGCATCTTCCCTGATGATATTGAGAAGGGCCTTGCGATATTCCAGATTGTAGACACGGAGATACCCCGGATACCTCCTGCTCAAGCGAATTCTTGATGCCTTTTCAATAATTCTTTTAAGGAAGACGTTGCCCGTGTCTTGACGGACGAAAAAAGTTGGGATTCCAATGGCAGAGCCGAAGACTATCTGCCTGCGCTCGCTTTCAACACATGGATCATCCGGGATGTGGGCGTGAGTTATTGCGCCCTCCGCGATATACTTGAACGCCAGGACATTGAGCAGATTTTGCAGGTCTACTGCCCTCCCCATATCCTCCTCAATATTCTCGAAAAGGCTGTAGTGACGGCCTTCGAACCCGGAAAAGCCCATCTTGTGATACTCACGGAGCCTGTAAAGCAGATAAACGGCCATCCTGGTGTCGAACACACCCAGATCGGAAAGGTCTTTCTTCAGCCTTTCATGATTTTGTAATGTGCCGTCCAACGCCGGACTTTTTTCCGTGCTCATCAGGGATACAAGATAGTCAATCATCCTGAAGTCCGGAATAAAATCTCCTTTCAGACTAAAAAGAACACTTAACATATGATCCAGCCACTCGGGTCCAAACGGTGTCAACACGTTCCCGAATATCTTTATATCCGCCTTTTTCCGCCACCTGCGCCATAACATCCTGAGATGCGTATAATCCAGTTCGTGCGGCAGAAACCCCAGAACCCTTTCCGGGTGCATATCGGCAAAACCAAGACGATAGGGAGCGGCGCTGTAGGTTCCGACGAAAAGCGGCAAAAAATGCTCCACAATCTTGATGATCAGGTCACCGACATACTTCTCATGAATCATGTTCAGGCCTGATGTCTTGTCTGACAGACATCGGCTGAGTTTGCGGCTCCCCATACTGATATGGGTGCCGTTGTTCGCAAGGCTTATGTTGTATGTTTTAGGAAATACGACGAGGTTGGAATTGATAATCCCTGCTTCCCGCAGTTTCGCGACCGCATTCAACTGGCTCCGGCTCAGGACACTGTGACAAAGATGCATGTATTCATATTTATCCTCCCCCCTGCTCCAGCCTGAGAGGCAGGGATTCATAAAGAGCTCTCTGTAGAAGGTATCGGAAATGCAATTATTGAGCTCCTGCAGGCGGATCGGCGGATGGGGAGAAAAAAAAGCCATTGCTTTCTGCCCGCGGGCCATGAGTGAAAATTTGCGATTGCCGTACATTATCAAGAGGTGTGTAAGAAGAAACCGCTTCGCCGTTTCTTTTGCGATTGCCCTGCCCATACCCGTGTCGGGATGTAAAGGCACGACATGAAACGAACAGGATTCCGGCGAGGTATTGTCGTTGAGAAAATGATTCATCAACTCGCATCCCGTGCGGTAGATCACCGGGGGAATGTCTTTCTGAAAATCGAGGACATCGGCCAGGGACAATTTTATCAAGTAACTGATCGGCACACGGACAAACTCCTCACCTTCAGAAAAGAATATGAATTTCTGAATATCTTTCCTTGGTCCTTTGGACGGGTCATCTTTATCTGCCAGAAGATCACGGTTAAATATTTCTTCTGCAAAAGGACTCAACCGCTTTCGTGGAAAACGGACCCAACTGTGCTCCCACACATTTTCCGTATTCTTATTCAGAAATCTCTCGATGTCCGTGATGATTTTCTCTGTCGCATCACCAGCGTTTACACGCCTGACGATATTGGCAAAGTAATTTGATTGTTCGATGGTAATAGGAAGGTCCACATCTCCCTTCCTTCCTTCAACAACCCCCTGTAGTTCAGTCTCACTCCCTGCCGTCGTGTCGGAAATAGCGAATGGAAGGGAATTGATTTTCACACCAAAAAGTCCGTAAACATCCAGCATCTCCATAATTCTCCGGAGTGATGGAATATTGTCGTCATCTCCACCGATCCGCCGATAAAACAAATCTGAGGCAGCTTCGCCCCATCCCATAATTATACACTCCTTAGTCAAAAAAATTTTTTGCTGTATTCTATCGGGGCAGTATTAAAATATGATTACACAAATATTAAGAAATGATGAAAAATGAAGACCAGAAGGGGTAATCTGCGAGGTAATGGAAAGACTTACTTTATATCGGCGAACTTATACCCGATACCCCTGACGGTGAGAATATATTGCGGTTTTTCTTTGTCTTTTTCTATGGCCAGCCTAAGGCGGCTGATGTGGACATCCACGGTGCGGGGCTCCACAAATGTTTCATCCCCCCAGACATAATCCAGTAGCTGATCCCTGGTGTAAACCCTGCCGGGATGCTGGGTGAAGAAGCGCAACAGTTTTAGTTCTGTAGGACCAAGATCAATCCTTTTCCCGTCCACGGTTACTTCATAAGACCTGTAATCGATATGTATTCCTTTGTATGTGAATGTCTCCTGTTTGTCCGAAGCAGGCCGCGTTTCCGTCCTTCGCAAAACCGCCCGGACTCTGGCTATCAGCTCTCTGACATTGAATGGTTTTGTGATGTAATCGTCTGCCCCCATTTCCAGACCCAGGATTTTATCTACCTGATCACCTTTGGCCGTAAGCATAATAATCGGAAGCATTTCTGTCTCCGGATTCCTCCGGATAAATTTACAAACTTCCAATCCTCTGATTCCCGGAAGAAGAAGATCCAGAATTACCAGATCGGGCTTTTTTGTCTTGACCAGCTCTAGGGCGCTTTCCCCATCGTAGGCACTGATAGTTGAATATCCCTCTTTTTCAAGATTGTAAGTGATTAAATCCACTATTCCCTTTTCATCATCGACAACAAGTATTTTTTTAGTCATAATAATTTCAAAAAAGACATTCCATTAGATTTTTCAGGTTGTTTACTCTTACAAATTCCATCTTTTTTTCCGAAGGACCATTCCGGGAAGGCGTCTGAGGAAGTATACAGCGCCGGAAACCCATGCGTGCTGCTTCTTTTATCCTGATATCCATCTGAGAAATGCCCCGCACCTCGCCGGTAAGACCCACCTCACCGAAAACCACCGTGCCAGGATCTATAGATCTGTCAAGAAAACTGGAGGCCATGGACGCGACAATCCCTAGGTCTACTGCCGGTTCATCCACTTTAATGCCGCCTGCCACATTGATGAAAATGTCGTGGCCGCCAAGACGAAAACCGTAGATCTTATCCATAACGGCAGCCAGCAGAGACACCCTGTTTGGATCGACTCCGATGGTTGTTCTGCGAGGCATACCGAAATTAGTCGGGCTGACGAGGGACTGGATCTCAATAAGGATCGGCCTTGTTCCTTCGATACTTGGCATAACCACTGAGCCCGCGGCACCTTCCGGTCTTTCTGTCAGAAAAAACGCTGATGGATTTGATACCTCAATGAGGCCGTTGTCTCTCATCTCAAACACGCCAATTTCATTGGTCGGCCCGAACCGATTCTTTATAGCTCTGATAATGCGGTACGCATGACCTGAATCTCCCTCGAAATAAAGTACCGTATCAACCATATGCTCAAGGACTTTTGGCCCGGCGATAGAGCCGTCCTTTGTTACATGACCTACCAGAAAGACGGGGATGCCTGTCTTCTTCGAAAGAATAATGAGCCGCCCCGACGATTCCCTGACCTGTCCTACACTTCCCGGTGCGGATGTGAGGACGGAAGAATAAACAGTCTGAATGGAATCGATCACGACAACGATCGGTGATATCTCTTTAATGTGCCTGATTATGTTTTCCAGATCTATCTCAACAAGAACAAGAAGGTTTTTCGATGAGGCCCCGATCCGCTTCCCACGGAGCTTTATCTGCTTGGCCGACTCCTCACCGGAGACATATAGAATCTTTAAATCCTTTGCCGCAAGGTTGTGAAGTATCTGGAGAAGCAGCGTCGATTTCCCGATACCGGGGTCGCCGCCGACCAGTGTGACCGACCCGTTTACAATCCCTCCCCCTAGGACCCTGTCCATTTCGTCAATCCCGGTAGTAATTCGTTCTTTTTCGTCGGCCACAATCTCATTAATGGGCAAGGGGGGTTCATTGAACTGGATACCCATGGAAGACGCGGTATCGGTAGGCCTAATTTCTTCTTCAACGAAGCGGTTCCACTCATCACAGGAAGGACACTTCCCCAGCCACTTCGGCGATTGGTGCCCGCAGTTCTGGCAAAAAAAAGTTGTTTTAATTTTCTTCAACAAAATAACCCTTGAAAAGCTTTAATTTAATGGGCTCTTCTGACTTTTTAGTACAGTGAAACAACTATAAGTGCCTGTAAAGCTTTTATAAACGCTCTTTGAAAATTGACACGTTTTCTGAACTCGGATAGAGTGGCTGCATGAAAACGAAAAATACTCTCCGAGACCTGTATAGATTTCCGGGATTCCGTACCCGCGCCACGCTGAAGCCACACATGGGAGATCCTGAAGGATGCATTGTCACACTTGAGCGTCGTCAAAAAAAACAACCTGTTCCGGCTGCGGTAATACAGTATCAGGCTTCCGGGATCGACGGACACACGTGGTGCGAGACCTGGATGCCGGTACAACCCGCATCTATCTTGAGTTTGAGTACCGCCGGGTTGCCTGCCCGCATTGCGAAGCCGTGAAGCGCGAGACCCTTTCCATGTTGGCCAAGTCCGCCCGGTTCACTCAGCGGTTCGAGGATCGGATTGGACAGCTCTGTCGTGAGATGAGCATCAAGCGTGTTGCAGAGCTTAACAACCTGAGCTGGGACCAGGTGTGCCGCATGGAGAAGAATTACATGCATCGTCTGCTTTCGCAGCATCCGCCTTCCGGGCAGCTGCGGACCATTGGCATCGATGAAGTATCGACCCGTAAAGGCCACACCTATGCCATCGTTGTCGCCGATCTTGATCAGAAGCGGCCGATCTGGCTGGGCGGAGAGGGACGCACCGAAGAAGATTTACAACTGTTCTTCAACGCCATGGGGCCTGAGCGCTGCCAGAGAATCGAACTGGCGGTTATGGATATGTGGAAGCCTTTCCGTAAGGCGACCATCAGGCATGCTCCCAACGCAGAGATTGTCTATGACAAGTTTCACATCCTGCGTCATCTGGCGGACGCCCTGGATCAGGTCAGGCGCAGCGAGTACAAACGCGTCAATGAGAAAGAACGTCGGTTCATAAAGGGGCAGCGCTATACGCTGCTGTCCCATAAAGCCAATTTGGATATCGAAGGCCGTCGGGCCTTGCGCATGCTCCTAAGGGCAAATAAGCGGCTTCATAAAGCCTATCTATTGAAAGAATCATTCGGGCAGCTGTGGGATTATAATAACCCTGCCTGGGCCCGCAAGTTCTTTGAAAGTTGGAAAGACCAGTTACGCTGGCAGCGGCTTAAACCCTATGAGAAGTTTGCCGCCATGATCGAACGCCACTGGGATGGAATCGTCAGTTACTGCCATCCTGATCACAAAGTCTCCCTTGGATTCATGGAAGGCTTGAACAACAAGATCCGTGTCATCCAGCGCAGAGCATACGGCATTAAAGATCAGGAATACCTGATGCTCAAGGTCATAACTTCCTTCATCAAAGAACCAAAATAGAGCTTAATTTATGCACAACAAACCCGGAAGATCCTAAATAGAAATCAGCATAGTTTGTCCTTCCAATCGCTCAGCTTCTGCAAGGCTTCCAGCGGCGTAATATTAAGAACGTCCATTGCTTTTAATTCGTTTACAATAACATCTTCCTCATTCATGAAGAGGCTTAACTGAGCCTTGTCCTTCGGCGCAGATCGTTTGCCTCGGGCAATCTTAGGCATGCCGACCTCGTCGAATTCACCTTTCTCAAGGTTATTCAGTATTTCTCTGGCCCGGGTTATGACATCATCGGGTACCCCT
>DASPQI010000155.1:0-2538 GCA_035625045.1 Syntrophales bacterium
TCTTTTTCTTTAAATACGTGGATGAGCCGATTAGAGTTGAAAAATTTCCCCTGCGTGCTCTATGGCAACATTGTTTTGTTCTTATAATTGGCTCAGGTCAGTTTCAATATCGGGGTCTTAAACCACCAGTAAGCGGCGACCTTTTTCCACGTGGTTTTATTATCCCGTTTTTAGTTATTTATGCCGCGTCTTTAAGAGTTACGATATATCCAAGATTATTCAGCCTCTTTATGTAGCCCTTTGTGATACGATCTTTTTTTCGTACGTCAAGATACGTTGCCCCGAGCTCTCTGTAAGGTACCTTGCATTTCAATATGTGATAGCAGATGATCAGTATCCTATGCCCAACTGCGACAAGTGCCTTCTTCTTGCCCCGTCTCCCCACAAGGCTCCGGTATTTGGCTCCCAGGTAGGTATCTTTTGTTTTTGCTGCTGCCCACGCAAATTCTGTGAGCATCGTTTTTAAATATTTATTGCCATGTGTGGTGGTTCCCGGTTTTTTCTTGCCGGCACTTTCGTTACTACCGGGACTCATCCCTGCCCATGAAGAAAGATGAGCCTCGGTCGGGAATAGATCCATGTTCACACCCATCTCGGCAATGATGACTGAGGCATTTTCTTTCACTCCCGGTATTGTCTGGAGAAGTTCATATTCCTCTTTGAAGTGTCTTCCAATCTTTTCCTGAATTTCATATTCCAGGACAGATATCCTCTCCTCCATTGCCTTTATATGTTCCAGGGACTCCTTAATCATGAACTTATGATGGGTCTGCATGTTCCCCACGAGCGCCTCTTTGAGTTCCTCTTTCCTTCTGCGCAATCTCCCCTTGCTTAACTCCGCCATTTCTCCTATCTGGAGTTTACCCTTCATCAGCTCTTCTATTATCATGCTTCCGCTTACTCCAAATATATTCGAGGCAACAGAAGAGAGTTTAATATTTGCATCCTCCAGTATCTTCTCTATCCTCTGCTTCTCAGAAGTTGTAGTTTGTATGAGTTTCCGTTTGTACCTTGTCAGATCCCTGAGTTCCCGTACCTCAATGGGTGGAATGAAGCTGCCCCGCACCAATCCGCTTCTCAACAATTTGCAAAGCCATTCACTGTCCTGCACGTCCGTTTTCCTTCCCGGTACATTCTTGACGTGCCGGGCATTTGCCAGGATTACTTCAAAACTGTCCTCCAATATGTTGAATACCGGTTTCCAGTATACTCCAGTGCTCTCCATCGCTATATGGGTTATGCCGCTTTCTTTCAGCCATGTCTTGAGCTTCAGGAGATCGTTCGTCATGGTACCATAAGTCCTGATTTCCTTTTTTAGACCAGTCCCCATTATACACGCTGCTATTCTTTTCTTGTGAACATCAAGGCCGCATCCCTTTTCGATTATTATATCCATGGCACTACCTCCTCTTTGTTTGGAATAGTGCCTTCATGCATATATCATCACGGCAAGCGAACAAAGTGATGCTTCAACTAATTTTCATTCTTGATTGTGCCGACACGTCGGCATGTGGGTTTCAATAAATAACATACTAAGCCTTGGTCAAACAAAATTCATTGAAGAGTTAGGAACGACTGATTCGCTCCGGATGGGTGAAAATAGTCGCACCACCATTACGAACGGAGGCGCAGAGCGTTATGCCGCAGTGCGAAGCGGCGTCCAAGGCGAGTGAAGTCGGGGCGGACACTGCCAGGATAATCTCGATCCCTGCGAGGCCGCATTTAGAAACCATCTCGAAGCTTACGCGCCCGGAAAGCACGGCTCCACAGCCTTTGGCCGTTTTTCCCGCAAGCAGGATTTTCCCGATGGCCTTGTCCAGGGCATTGTGCCGGCCGATATCTTCGGCGAATGAGACCGCATCCCCCTTGCCGTCGAAGATAAGGATTGCATGCGTACCCCTTGTTTTTTTAAACACGTCCTGCTTATCGTTCAGTAACGCCATTGCCCGGTTCATGGTCTCGGTGTCGATGTGGAGCGTGTTGCCCACACGCGGCAGGACAGCGATCCTTTCTTGCATGTCCGTGCTTCCGCACATCCCGCAGGATGATACGACCAGCAGGTTGCGGCCTGGCGTATCGGCATTTTTTTGCGGTGGATTATTCAGCCGGACACGCATCATTTCCGGGAAGTCCAGGCAATCGGCCAGCATGGCGATATCGCCTATTCCCTGAATGATGCCTTCGGAGAACATGAACCCCACGGCCATAGCGCGCCTGTCATCGGGGCTGCACAGTATCGTATAAGAATCTATGCCTTCGATATCTATTGTCAGCGGCGCTTCGACAGCCACACTTGCGGCCTCTTCGATCCATTTGTTATCAGGGCCGGAAGTAGACAGACGTTTCACAAGAAATTGCTTCTGTGATGGAGTGGTCATTTCAAATAATAAAGTAAGTAGCAGATTTTAATATTTGTTGAGTCTCTATCATATCTTTTGTTTTATGACAAGATGCACAGGCGACCGATATCCTATCTCCAGTACAGAATGTGCACTCCCGCCATTCACGGCAATTTCTATAAATCCGTGACCCCCTTCC
>DASPQI010000156.1:0-6967 GCA_035625045.1 Syntrophales bacterium
CGACATTATCATTATTGCAAGCTATGCACTTGTTGATGATTCTATAATAAAGAAATGGCGTCCAACATGCGTTTTTTTGGATGATAAAAACAGGATCAAGAAACAATAGCAGTATTCAAGGGAGCTTTAGAATATAATTAAAAATAGGATAATTGTTAATCAGGGTAAGGTGCCAATGAACCTTGCCCTTTTTTTTAAAATAGAGGTTGAAAACAACTAAACTTTTTGTTAGCGTAACAACCTTAAATGATATAAGGGTTACTAATCGTTGAAGAAAAAACTGAAACAGATATTTTTAACCGGTCTGGCTGTTACTATACCGATTGGATTGACGCTTTATATCCTCTTCTTTCTCATTGACATAATGGACGGTCTCTTGAAGATTATCCCCACAAGGTATCATCCTGATACGTTGCTTGGTATTCATATTCCGGGTCTGGGAACTATAGCAACTGTAATTTTGATTTTTATCTGTGGCCTTGTCACAGCCAGTTACGTCGGGAATAGAATTGTCCAATCCGGAGAGGATCTCGTTTACAGAATACCGTTCGTGAGGAGTATTTATCAGGCTATTAAACGGTTCTCTGACACCATGTTTATGGATCAGAGAAGCAGTTTCAAAAAAGTTGTACTGGTGGAGTTTCCCAGGAAGGGTCTATATACAATTGGTTTTGAGACAGGGATACCAAGTCCTGAGATTCAGAAGAAAATAGGGCAGAAGTGTATAAGTGTCTTTTTACCGACGACGCCCAATCCGACATCGGGTTATCTTGTTGTTGTGCCGGAAGATGAATTAGTTGAAATGGATATGTCCGTAGAAGAGGCTTTAACATTCATTATTTCTGTCGGTATTGTGACTCCCTCAGTCCATTATAAAAAGAGAGAGAAATTACACCATGAAGGTGATAGTGTTGGTAAGTTAAATTCATTGAAATAGATATAGCAAATAAAAAATAGGAGTTAAACCATATGCACATAACATCTGAAAGTGTTAAAGTAGGACATCCGGACATTGTATGCGATTCAATAGCGGCGAATATAATTGCCGCGATTCTTGATGAGGAACATAAAATTGGACTTAATGTGGATAACATGCCCCATTGCGGTATTGAGATTTTTTTGGGTAAGGGTCTATGTATAGTCGGCGGAGAGGTTGCCACCCGGATTTATGTGGATGTAGAGAAGATCGTTCGCGATACCGTTTTATCAATAGGCTATTGCGATTATAATCTCGGCCTTAATGGGAATTCAATGGGAATTCTTAATACAATTATAGAACAATCCCCTGATATTAATATTGGTACACGTGCGGACATGGGTAAATACAAAGAAATCGGTGCTGGTGATCAAGGGATTATATATGGGTTCGCATGCGATGAGACGCCTGAGTTTCTTCCACTTCCGTACGTGCTTGCTACAAGAATGATGAGGGCCTTTGAAAATTGCGAGAATCCTATATTCGCACCTGACGGCAAGGGGCAGATAACAGTGGAGTACAGCGATGAGGGAATTCCCTTACGTGTGGCTACGGTTCTTATGTCCAATGCTATCGATTACCGGCGTATAGCCGATAATGCGAGAGCATCTGTAGAACCCCAGGCAAGGCATATTGCTATGGAGTGTCTAAATGATTGGGTGGATGAAAAGACTGAATTTCTTTTTAATCCTACAGGGGAATGGCAGGCTATTAATTCATGCAGCGCTGCGGATTCTGGGGTCACAGGCCGTAAGCTTGTCGTTCAACTATACGGTGGATACCCTGGTGCCCAGATAGGCGGGGGCTCTATTGTCAATAAGTCACCGGAAAAGGTTGATTGTTCGGCAGTACTTGGCGCTCGCTATGTCGCGAAAAATATTGTTGCCGCGGGTTTGGCAAAGAAGTGTTCCATTCAAGTAGCATATGCAATCGGCATTGCCAGGCCCATTTCAGTTTACGTAAATACTTTCGGTACAGGAAAAGTTTCGGATAATAAAATCAATGTACTTATTAAGGAGTACTTCGATTTATCCCCTAGGGGCATGATTGAAGGTTTAGACCTCCTCAGGGGTGATGTCTACAGGAGACTGCCGAAGACTTTATTTATGGATGATTATGCCTGGGAAAAGACGGACATGGTCGAAGCGCTGAGACAGGCCGCGGCCGCATAAAACGATAAGGTGATCAATTATAGAACCGGCGTGGAGGACCTGATGACATATCTGAAACCCGCAAAGAACGTAAAGTACAAAGTAGCCGATATCGGCCTTGCTGAATGGGGACGAAAAGAGATTGAGCTCTCCAAGAATGAAATGCCCGGCCTTATGGCCATACGAAAAGAATACGGCCTCAAGAAGCCTTTAAAGGGTTTAAAGGTCATGGGCAGTTTGCATATGACGATTCAAACAGCGATGCTCATTGAAACTCTAAAAGAGCTTGGCGCTAACATAAGATGGGCTTCATGCAATATATTCTCGACACAGGATCACGCGGCTGCTGCAATTGCGAAGGCCGGTTCTGCTGCTGTTTTCGCATGGAAGGGGGAATCTCTTGAGGAGTACTGGTGGTGTACAGAGCAGGCGCTGACATGGCCTGATGGCTCCGGCCCTGATTTAATTGTAGATGACGGCGGTGATGCAACGCTTTACGTGCACCATGGCGTTAAGATTGAAAAGGCCCCTTCGCTGCTTGAGAAGAAATACGACAATAGAGAGTTTCAGATTATCATGGATCGCATGAAACAATCCCTGAAGCGTGATCCAAAACATTGGCACAAAGTAGCTTCTAATATTCTTGGAGTCTCAGAAGAAACAACCACTGGTGTTCATAGACTCCACCAGATGGCACAATCCGGTGAACTTCTCTTTCCGGCAATTAATGTAAATGATTCAGTAACCAAGTCGAAGTTTGATAATCTTTACGGCTGCCGTGAATCCCTTGCCGACGGTATAAAGCGTGCCACAGATGTAATGGTTGCAGGCAAGATGGTTGTTATCTGTGGATACGGTGATGTCGGTAAAGGATGTGCCCAATCTATGAGAGGTTTTGGTGCCCGCGTAGTCATAACGGAGGTGGATCCGATTTGCGCCCTCCAGGCAGCCATGGAAGGCTATGATGTAAAGACGCTGGAGGATGTCGTCTCAACAGGAGATATCTTTGTTACGGCCACAGGCTGCTGTAATGTAATTGCAGGTAGGCACATGGAGAAAATGAAACATGAGGCGATACTATGTAACATTGGTCATTTTGACAGTGAGATCGACATACAGTATTTGGAAAAGAGCAAAGACTGTAAAAAAGAAATCATCAAACCACAAGTCGATAAGTGGACTCTTAAATCCGGGCGGTCAATAATTGTCCTTGCGGAAGGCAGATTGGTAAACCTTGGCTGTGCGACAGGACATCCCAGTTTTGTCATGAGTAACAGCTTTACCAACCAGTGCCTGGCTCAGATTGAACTTGCAACCGGGAAATATAAAACCGGTGTCTATACCCTGCCTAAAAAAATTGATGAGGAAGTGGCAAGACTGCATCTTAATCGTCTTGGTGCAAAATTGTCAAAGCTAACAAAAGAACAAGCAGATTATCTCGGCATCCCTGTCGTCGGACCTTTCAAACCGGATTATTACCGGTATTAGTAGGGGGACGAGGGAAAATGATCGTTTAATCACTGGGCAATGAATTTTAGGTTTTTACGCGCAGGAACATGACAGTAGATGCAACGCCAAAAATAATGTTTGCTAGCCATGCTGATACAATGGGAGGGATTGTTCCGGAACGACCCAATGACATGGAGAAGGCGTGCAAGATCCAGTAAGAGAATCCGATAATAATGCCGATGCCGATACTCTGCATTATTCCACCGCTTCGCTCAGTCCTCATGAGAGAAAAAGAAATACCGATAACTGCCAGTATGATGCTTACAAAAGTGAAAGCAACCTTGCCATGCATGTCTACAAGGTATCGTGTTGCATCATATCCTTCAGCTTGAATCTTTTTAACGTACTTTCGTAACTCAGCATAGCCCATCTTTTCTGTTTCTTGTTGGACCATATGGAAGTCTGATGGTTTTTCAGGAAGGTCTACTACTTTTGATGATACCCACTCGAGAGAGGGGAATTCTTCTCCAGTAAAACGGGTAATCAATAGATTGTAAAAGACCCACTGGTCATTTTTCCATTCTGCTTTATCGGCATCGATCCGCATAGTTAGTTTGAAGTTTTTATCCAGATAGTTAATAGTAATCCCTTGAAGTATGTTTGTCTTGAGATCAAACATTTTGAAATTGTATATCCCGTTTATTCCTTTGAACCAAAGCTGGTTTTGCTTGAAAGTTCCCAGAGGTTCACGCTTTTGTACTTCAACATACACAATATGGTCTGCTCTCTGGTTGCTGTAAGGCGTGATAAATTCACTGTTAAGGAAGGCAAGGATACAAATCGACGCTGACGCAATTAAAACAGGCATCGAAGTTCTGTAAAGACTGATTCCGTTCGATTTCATGGCCGTGATTTCAGAGCTTCTAGACAGGGAACTGAATGTTAAGAGGGATGCAAGCAACACCGATGCAGGAATAGTCTGGGAAATCATCATCGGAATCATAAAAAAGAAATATGAAATGATCTGGTACAGTGAAGCATTATTGCTGAGGAACATTCTGATTCGTTCAAAAAATTCAACAATCAGGAAAAGTGACGTAAATATTGCGAGGATGAAAATGAATAACCTAAAGAACTCTTTGGTTACGTAGCGATCCAGAATGCTCATGAATCAGTACCTTTTTATGAATTTATCTACCAGCTTCTTTAGGTAGATTTTAACAGGGATCTCTATGTTGAGTGGCCTATCATTTGCCGCCCTAAATAAAAGGTAGATGCCAAAGATACAGAAAATAATGTTGGGGGCCCACGTTCCTATAAAAGGTGAAAGCCTGCCTGTTTCTACGAATGCCTCGCCGCCAAGTCGAATTATGTAATAAATAAATGCAGTAAAAAGACCCACGGTGAAACCCCTGGATTTTGCACTCCTGTGTGATCTGATTCCTAGGGGTATTCCTATAATGCAAAAAACAATGCATGAAAGGGGTGTAGTGATTGTCTTATAAAATTCAATGGCCATTTCTCTGAAAACAGCCCCTTCTAAGCCGGAGGTTTTAAGCTTCTTGGAGAGTTCCCAGATGGTCATCTCAGTGCTGTCCTTTGTTTTAACTTTCTTTTCTTCAGCGATCGATGATTCAATATCGAGATTTACGTCATAAAGACTGAAGTCCATTTTGCGATAATTTTTAAGCTTGGTATCGACTATATGTGTGCTTCCGTTTTCGAGTCTTAGGGTTAAAGTCATCGATTTTGGATCTGATACAAGATAAGCTTTTTCGGCAATAATGGTGCTTGGTTCCTTACTGATTCTTGCATCCGAGATGATAACCCCTTTCATGTAATCCCCATTGACAGGTACATTATCTGCGTACAGAAGAATGCCCTTGAAGTCGTCATTAAACACTTTTTCTTTTATACCAATACTCGCCTTTTTCTTGGCAATTGTATAAATCAAATTTTTAGTTGCATATTTACTATGGGGAACTAAGAAGAGGCTTGTAACAGCCGTCATAATAAAGGCTATTAATGAGGCAATGGCTACCGGGAATATGAGTTTATATAAACTGATGCCTGATGCCTTTAGAATGTTAATTTCATTATCACCGGATAGCCTGCCTAACCCAATTAGTATCGATATCAGAAGCGATATGGGAATAGTTAGCACCAAGAATGATGGTGTTAATAAAAAAAACAGTTTTGAAATATCGACGAAACTGACACCTTTGTTGACCATCAAGTCCATCAACTGGAGGATCTTTCCCATGAGAAGGACAAAGGTCAAAACAAAAATTATTATGAAAAACGGATAAAAAATTTCCCGCATAATGTAACGATTGATAATTTTGAACATATATTTCCGGGTTATTATGATTATTTGGATGGGTAAGCTAACACGTTTTTAAAGAGTTTTGTCAAGGAAAAGATAGAATTGCAGACCTTGTTTGATTGAAAATCCGCTACAAATTATCTCTTATTATAATGAGAGCAGAATAAATTTTTAAAGTTTTAATCATTGTATTAATTGTATTTGTATGTAAATTTTCCATTGAGTTATCCATGTCTTTTATTGACCTTGCTCAACAAATTTGTTAATTGGTTTGACATCTCAACGTAGATGTGAGTGGACATTGTTGTTCAATTTCCAGATGGAGTGATATCCTGTGATCGATCTGCATACCCATTCTATATTAAGCGATGGAGAACTGATTCCTTCGGAACTTGCGAGGAGGGCCAAGTTTGCCGGTTATCGCGCAATTGCAATAACCGATCATGGCGATCATTCCAATCTCGATTTTATCGTTCCACGTCTTGTAAAAGTCTGTCAAAAATTACAGGAAGTAGGGTTTATACAGGCGATTCCTGGTGTAGAATTGACGCATGTCCCCCCCGAATACATTTACGATCTCGCTGTCGAAGCCAGACATCATGGAGCTAAAATTGTTGTTGTCCACGGTGAGACGATTGTTGAGCCTGTGA
The DNA here is from genome assembly GCA_035625045.1 of Syntrophales bacterium. Lineage (GTDB taxonomy): Bacteria > Desulfobacterota > Syntrophia > Syntrophales > UBA2185 > DATKLL01. Next base: position 6,553 of record DASPQI010000156.1, read on the forward strand.
CTGCTGGGACTAACATAGCCGCCCTTAAGTCTCCTATTGACATTCTTGCACATCCCGGTCTCATTACAGAAGAAGAAGCAGTGATGGCGGCAAAGAATTCAATATATCTGGAGATAACAACAAGGAAGGGGCACTCTCTGACAAATGGACATGTGTTAAAGATGGCCCGCCGGTCGAAAGCCCCGCTAGTTTTAAATACAGATAGTCATGCTCCCCATGATCTAGTCTCTAAAGAAAAAGCCCAAAAGATCGCCTTGGGTGCAGGCATGACAGAAGAAGAAACAGAGATTATGTTTCGCAATTCAGAAGCACTGGTTAAGAAGTCATTAGGGGTTAAATAAATTTGACAAAAGACATGGCTTATGAAGCTGAAAGCCAAAAGAGATCCTCGTTAGCGAGGATACGGAAGTATATG
>DASPQI010000157.1:0-11360 GCA_035625045.1 Syntrophales bacterium
ATAAAACCGGCGTGTAATCCGCTCAGAATTACCTGAACGGTAACAAACTTAAAATAATACAATTATTGCCAGCGGGCAATGAGGATAAAATAAAAGAATAATGATAGGTATAAGCTACCAGTAAAACTGCTTCTCATAGAACGGAAAATACACCTTAAGAATTGATTTTATAAGTAAATATTAGCAGGCCGTGTGCTCCCTTTTCCGCTTGACGAATAGGATGAATTTGTGCTACGTATAAAAGAAAGATAACACCGTATTATTTTTTTGCAAGTTGGTAGCACGATATCAATATTCATGTAACTCTGTTCACGAAAGTATTTCCCGATATCATGGCGGGCATCATCTGGATCATCCAGGATATCGTTGCCATCACAAATAATATCGAAGCTCATATTGAAGCTCTCCGCAGTAAACTGCGGAGAATCTTCAATACATAGGGAATAATAATGTTACCCAAACACTTCCTTACCCCGCGGCAGGCCAAGGGGAATAAGCTCGCTGCCGGATTCAAAAATGAAAAATAAGGTTCCAGCTTTCCTTCTTTCAAAACCCTTACATACGCTGGATGTACATAAACGCGGTACGATCCAAGCTTCTTACATCGGGAAAGGTATGAAGTGCCTGTCAGAGGTCATTACGACAGGGTTTATTAATGCCGGACAGGAAACAGAAAAAGGACTTTTCCGGAACCTGGACCCCCGGATAAAAGTCCTTTTCCTCGTTTTTTTTGTTATTACGGTCAGCCTTAAAAGAGACATCTTCTCGGAAGTAATCATAGCATCGTTCATGTTGCTATTGGTCGCCTTATCACAAATAGACATCCGGCGTTTCTATATGAAGACCATCGGATTGACATTTTTTTTCGGCTTTCTTGTCGCTTTTCCCTCGGCATTTAATGTGGTGACACCCGGCGAGATGATTCTTCCTGTAGCGACGTTTTCCCATTCATATGATTTTTGGATTTACTATATCCCACGTGAGGTCGGGTTGACAAGACAAGGTATTGATGGAGTCGTCATGCTCTGTCTCAGGGTCATGAACTCGCTTACCATCTCTCTTCTTGTCTTTTATACTACCCCTTTCCACAAAATTATCAGGGCCATGCAGATTTTTCGGGTTCCTGATGCGTTTCTCCTAATCATTACACTTTCCTATAAATATATTTTTATTTTTGCAAAAACGATGGAAGATATGTACCTGGCACGAAAAAGCAGGCTGGTGGGAATGTTAAGAAGCGACGAAGCCGAGAGATGGGTCACCGGAAGAATGGCTTATATGTTTCGAAAAACAATGTCCCGCTATGAAGAGGTATTCCGGGCGATGGTATCCCGGGGTTTTACTGAAGAGGTTAAGATTTCAGATTTGGGCAAACTGGGAATGGTCGAAGTGCTTACCGGCTGTTTCTTCCTGATTGTCATGACTTTTATTTTGTGGATATAAGAACTTATGGAAGATATTATACGAGTTGATAAAATAAGTTACAGTTACTACGATAAGATCCCCGCCTTGGCTGGTGTAAGTCTGGGTCTTTCTGAAGGCGAAAGATTTGCTGTTATCGGTTCGAATGGCAGCGGCAAATCGACTCTCCTCAAAGTAATGAACGGCCTGATATATCCCCGAAGCGGGAGGTTTCTTTTCCAGGGAAGAGAGGTTTCTGAAGATTCGCTTCGGGACAGGGGATTCCTGAGATTGTTCAGAAGCAGTATTGGTTATGTCTTTCAGAATTCCGATGTTCATCTTTTCTGCCCCTCTGTTTTGGATGAACTTATGTTCGGTCCTTTGCAGTTAGGGCTTTCCGGAGATGAAGCCGGTCAGCGGGCGAGCGACGTGATGGACATGCTGGAGATAACACATCTGCGGGATCGGCCTTCCTATATGCTGTCTGGGGGAGAGAAAAAAAGGGTAGCAATTGGTTCAATTCTTACTATGAACCCCTGTGTCCTGCTCCTCGATGAACCAATGAGCGGCCTCGATCCGCGAACGAGGAGCTTCCTGATAGAGCTGATGGTCCTTCTTAATAACTCAGGCAAAACTCTTGTAATCGCGACGCACGACCTGTCTCTTATCAGTGAATTGCAATGCCGGGTCGCCGTTCTTTCAGAGGATCACTGCATAGAAAAAATCGGTACAGCTGAGGAAATATTACAGGATGAAGACCTGCTGTTAAGGGTCAATCTCATCCATGAGCATATTCATTACCATGGAAATCAGGCCCACATCCATATCCACTCCCATTACTTATTTCACCGTCACGATAAAAATCATGAGCATGTGGAAGGAAAGTAGAATTGTACTAATAGGCAATCTAATTATGTATGTGGTAGTTTATATTGGGATGAGCGGGTTTATTACAGAACAGTCGAACATGCATCAATAAAAGTGATGACGTTAAAGTCTTCAGCAAAAAACAGGAAAAGTGCTGCACACAGCTTTAGAAGCTTAATATCCTTGTAATCTTTATTTTCTGCTGCGTGTCTTAATTTAGTCCTGCTTAACGAAAAGATATTACTGTAATTATCGAGAAACGATTCTACGTCGTGTTCTAGTTTATCAAATTTTTCCAGGAGATCTTTCGCCTCCGGTGTTAAATGCATTCCTTTACCCTGCCCATCTGAACAGGTTAATTTTATACCCAGCCGCGCTTCAGAGGCCTTAAGCCTTTCCCATGCCGCCCGGTACGACATATTCAGTTTCTTTGCTGCCCTGTAAAGGCTGTTGTGTTCTTCTATGGCGTGCAGCAATTCTTCACGACCTTTGCCAAAAATAGTTTTTCCATTTCTTTCCAGCCGTATTTTATGTCTGATTTTCATTTTATACCCTTTTTTTAGATACGAATCTTCAATTTCTCCTAACATAAATGTTTTACAATTACCAGTAATAAAATGGATGCGTAAGACGTATGTCATAAATGACATATATCACTGAAATAATTCAATTTTTAAGTAAAAATTACTTTACACTGATAGGAATAAAGTATATACAAAATCTATCTTTTCAGGTCTCAGTAAACACCTGTGATCTGTGTTCCAATCAAATAAAATAATCATGGACGCGAATGCAAAGAATTTTATCTTGCCTTTTGTAAGCTAATGCTTCTCCGATCCACTTCTTCTAAAGAGATCCTCCAGGAAGGGTGGACGATGGGTATGACTGGAAACGGTTCTGCCTCCCATGTTTGGAAAGGAGTATAAAGGAAAGATACTGGAGTCATATTTACTAACCAAACTCTCAGAAAGGAGCACTTTTTTTATGGATGTTAGCAGAAGAGGTTTCTTGAAGATCTCTAGTGCGGTCCTGGCGGCGAGCGGAATAGGCATAAGCCTGAAGCCCGTCTCCGCCCATGCCCAGCCGCTGAAGATCAAGTATACTAAAGAGACCACGACGGTTTGTCCTTACTGCTCCGTAGGATGCAGCATCATTGTATATACGCGGGAAGGTAAGGTCATAAACACAGAGGGCGATCCTGACAGTCCTATTAATAAGGGTTCTCTGTGCAGTAAGGGCGGATCTATCTACCAGATGTCCGTCAACAAGAACCGTCTGGGGAAACCGCTATATAGAGCGCCAAATGCCACAGAATGGAAGGAAGTGAAATTGGAATGGGCGCTCGAGAAGATTGCGGAAAATATCAAGAAGAGCCGTGATGCAAGCTTCAAGTTCAAGAATGATAAAGGCGAAATAGTCAACCGCACGGAAGGTATCGCATCTGTCGGCAGCGCAGCCATGGATCTTGAAGAATGCTACACGTATCAGAAATTCTTGAGGGGGTTGGGTCTGGTCTATATCGAACACCAGGCCCATATCTGACACAGCCCGACTGTACCGGCTCTGGCAGAGTCGTTCGGACGCGGCGCAATGACGAATCACTGGATCGATTTTAAGAACAGTGATGTAATTTTAATCATGGGAAGCAACCCCGCTTCCAATCATCCCGTTTCCTTCAATTGGATTCAGGAGGCCATAGACAAGAGGGGAGCGAAGGTGCTCTGCGTAGACCCGCGGTTCACCCAGTCTGCCTCCAATGCCCATATTTATACACCTCTCCGGTCGGGAACGGATATCGCCTTTCTTGGCGGGATGATCAAGTATATAATAGAAAACAATCTTTATTTTGAAGAATATGTAAAGAGTTACACCAATGCCTCCTTCCTCGTAAATCCGGCGTTTAAACTTCCCGGCGACAATAACGGCGTGTTCTCCGGATTGGAGGGGAATAAGTACAACAAAGATACCTGGGCCTATCAGACAGGCAAAGACGGTGTTATCAAGAAGGACCCGAGCCTGCAGGATCCCAGCTGCGTATTCCAGCTTTTGAAAAAGCATTACTCCCGTTATACCATTGATCTCGTTTCCAAGATCTGCGGAACGCCCAAGGACAAGCTGGAAGAAATATATAAAATATACGGGAGTACAGGAAAGCCCGACAAGGCCGGTGTTGAGCTATACGCAATGGGCTGGACCCAGCATACCGTCGGAACACAGATGATTCGCACCATGTGCATCGTTCAACTGCTCCTCGGCAATATGGGAATCGCCGCCGGCGGCGTCGCGGCCATGCGCGGTGAGTCCAACGTTCATGGCTCCACCGATCACGGCTTGCTGTTCCATATCTGGCCGGGCTACATAGGGGCTCCCACGGCTTCTCTGAAGACGCTCAAGGAGTTTAACGAGAAAAGGACGCCGACCACAAAGGAGAAAAACAGCCTGAATTGGTGGAAGAATTTCCCGAAGTACTCGGCCAGTTACCTGAGGTCTATGTACGGAAAGAATGCTACCCTCGAAGAGGCCTATGGCATAATGCCGAAGCTTGATGACGGGGTCAATTATTCCTGGCTCATGATCTTTGACCAGATGTTCAAGGGTAAGTTTACCGGCTTCTTCGCCTGGGGCATGAACCCGGCCTGCAGCGGCGCCCACTCGAATAAAGTAAGGCAGGCCCTTGGGAAACTGGACTGGATGGTAAATGTTAATCTCTTTGACAATGAAACAGGCTCCTTCTGGAGAGGTCCAGGCGTGGACCCGACCAAGATCAAAACCGAGGTCTTCATGCTGCCTTGCGCTTCTTCTATTGAGAAGGAAGGAAGTCTTGCCAACAGCAGCCGCTTGATGCAGTGGCGCTATAAGGCAGTCAATCCACCTGGGGTGGCCCTGCCAGACGGCGACATCATGAGCGAAATATTCTTCAAGGTCAGAGAGCTTTATGAAAAGCAAGGCGGCCCACATGCGGAAGCCATGACAAAGCTCACCTGGCCCTACGGCAAGAAGACTCTGGACGGCCATTTTCACTATGACCCTCATATGGTGGCCAAAGAAATAAACGGGTTTTTCCTCGAAGACAAGAAGGTCGAGAATCCTACAAAGAAAGGTGAATTCGAGGAATTCAAGAAAGGTGATCCTGTTCCCACCTTTGCCTGGCTCCAGGATGACGGTTCCACATCATCCGGGAGCTGGATCTACTGCGGTTCTTATGCCGATAAAGGCAACATGGCCGCCCGCCGGGGTACGAGTGATCCTTCCGGTATTGGACTATATCCAGGGTGGGCATGGTCTTGGCCTGTCAACCGCAGGATCATTTATAACGGCGCCTCCGTGGACCCGAACGGCAATCCCTGGGACCCCAAGCGTCCCGTCATCACGTGGAACGGTGAGAAGTGGGTAGGCGATGTCCCCGACGGCGTCGGCGATCCCGGTTCGGGAAGGCCGCCTTTCATCATGAAGCCGGACGGCGTGGCCAGTTTTTTATGGGCCGGGTCTGGTGGACGGGCCTTTCCCCGAGCACTACGAGCCTCTCGAATGTCCAGTGGAGAAGAACCTTATGTCTCCCCAGAAACATAACCCGGCTATCCGCCGTTTTGACAAACCGGGCGTAGGCTCCGAGGTGGATGTTTATTCTGGAGTTACAGGCTGTGACCCGCGCTTCCCGTTCATTTGCAGTACGTACCGTGTCAGTGAACACTGGCAGACAGGCGTATTGACAAGGTGGTGCCCATGACTCGCAGAGATGCAGCCGGGCATGTTCGTGGAGATGGGCGTGGAACTGGCAAAAGAAAGAGGTATCAAGAATGGCGAGAAGGTCATCGTAAAATCCGCCCGTGGTGAGGTTGAGGCGACGGCCATTGTCACTCCACGGTTCAAACCTTTCAATATAGGCGGCAACATTATTCACGAAGTGGGCATTCCCTGGCACTTTGGATGGATAACCCAGGCAAGGCCGAAAAAGAAGTACAGCAAGATTGACAAAAAGCCCGAGGTATTTACTTACGGCGATGCGGCCAACCTGCTGACACCGACAATTGGTGATGCCAATACCATGATACCTGAGAGCAAAGCCTTCATGGTCAATGTGGTGAAAAGGGGGTGAGATAAATGGCAGAGAAAATTAAACTCTTTGATACATCAAAATGTACCGGCTGCCGTAGCTGCCAACTGGCCTGCAAGCAGTGGAATCAATTAAAGGCAAAGCAGACAAGACATTTGGGAACCTATCAGAACCCGCCGGAACTGCAACCGAATACGTACCTGATCATGAGATTTCAGGAGATGGAGGATCCCAAGTCAGGTGTCAAGTGGTTTTACAGGCATCAGGCCTGCATGCACTGCACTGACGCAGCCTGCGTTAAGGTTTGCCCGTCAGGGGCGCTCTACTATACGGATATGAGGACGGTTGGTCTAAACCGGAGCGTATGCATTGCCTGCAAAGAATGCGTCACAGCTTGTCCCTTTGATATTCCGAAATACGATGATGAAACCGACAAAGTCTATAAGTGTGATATGTGTGAAAGCAGGATTTACAATAATATGGAGCCAGCCTGTGCCAAGGCATGTCCTACCGGTGCCCTTATCTGGGGAGACAAGGATCGTCTAATCAGTACAGCCTATAAGAGGGCTAAGGATCTTGGCGGTGATGCTAAGGTATACGGCGATAAATACGTAAACGGCACACATCTGGTGTATGTCCTCCAGGAAAAGGCAAGTGTATACGACGCCCTTCCCACTAATCCAACAGTGCCGCTCTCGATCGTGTTGTGGAAAGACGTATTGAAACCTCTGAGCTTACTTGCGGCAGGCGGCGTTCTGGCGGGATCGTTCCTGCATTATATCATCCATGGGCCGAAAACCCCTGATGAGAATGATGTAAGCAAAAAGGAAGGGGGTGAATAATCATGAAGAAAGGATTAATTCAGGCTACGGATTGGTATGAGAGATTGGTTCACTGGATGCTGGCGCTTTCCTGCCTGTTCCTGTGTCTCACGGGACTGGCGATGATGTTTCATTCATTCAACTCTGTTGCAAACATCATGGGTGGACTCACTGTTACGAAATATCTGCACAACTTCACGGGTCTCTTTTTCGGCATTGCCCTGCTGCTTGCCATCAAGATGTGGTGGCATGAGGCGGGCGTATTTTCCATGCCGGAAGATCTGGAGTGGATAAAGGCCGCCGGAGGGTATCTCTGGCATGTGGATCAGGTTCCCGAGGTAGGGAAATACAACCCTGGTCAGAAGATGTTCTTTCTGGCAGTGGCGATCTTCGGTCTGGTCATGGTCGTTACGGGCCTTATCATGTGGTTTCCCCTGATGTTCCCTGCATGGCTCGTGCAGTGGCTGTTTGTCCTTCATGCATTGGGGTTCGTGGTGATCTTTCCGTTCTTCTTTGTTCATCTGTATCTCGGGACGATTGGTTCTCCCGGTTCCGCGCCTGCGATGTTTTCCGGCTGGGTGACAAAGGCCTGGCTGAAGAAGCAGCATCCCAAGTGGTTGAAGGAGATGGAGGAGGAAGGAACACTTATCGTTTCCGGTGAGGAAAAGAAGGCACACTGACGTTTTTTATATTTAGAGTGTAATGTAAGGGCGCTGTCCATTCAGGGCAGCGCCCTTTTTTTTCCTTCCATTCAGTTATCCCCAGTAGGTTGCGGTCAAGTGATCGGGAGCGAGGTTATTGTTTGTTGGTGACACCAATTCTTTTTCCTGTTGTCGGCTATCGTTCTCTGGCTGTCTAAATAAAATCATTAATGCACTATTTTCCGGTACCGGCAATGACCTCCGGTAATCTGGTATAAGGAAATTCTTTGTTTCTTTCATCTTTCAACCACCTCTTCGAAAACACTGTTAAGACTAATACTGCTCCGATGTTTCTTTTCCTACCCCAGGCTTTCAGAAGCAAACAGCGTCTCACCAGAAAATAATTAATCATTTTTCACCAGTAAGACGGTGCATCCTGCCCCTCTCGTAACCCTTTCAGTCACGCTGCCAATCGGATTTATTTTCAAACCAGTTCTTCCGTGAAACGCCATAACAATTAAATCAATCTCCTGCTCTTGCTGGGTTTTCAATATTTCCTCAAAAGGAACACCTCTCCTTACATCTGTAATAATTTTTACCCCCTTTGATTCTGGAGACTTTTCAACCATTTTTTGAAGGTTTTCATTAGATCTAATGATGCTTTCACTTACGACGCGTTCCAAGATCTTACTGTCAAAACAATAATCTGTAACAAATTGCTGCATTGTTCCGTCAATAATATGCAAAAGAAAAATTCCCGAACTGTGCAGTTTTGCAATATCTAATGCCTTTTTAAATGCCTGGCCCGAATATTCAGAAAAATCAGTAGGAACCAGTATGTTTTTGGGTGCAAACATGTGACCTCTGTATTTCCAATCATGAAGTTCAAAACGACAAACTTGAAAAGATATTATTAGACAAGCGGATTACCGCCATTGAGTCTCTCATACACTTTTAAGTACTCATCAACCATAGTGTCTAAATCATACTTCTTTCTTGCCTCCCTCATGATCCTTTTGATCTGACTCTCTCTTATCTCCGGGGATTTTCTGTGAAACTGCACACTCTTGGATAGCCCGTACCATAAACCGCCGGGATCATAATTCTGGAAGAGAAATCCATTACCCGCATCCCCGCAAGTACCGTTATTTCTGAAGCGCAGCTCTTCTATCTTGTCATGATAACCGCCGGTGTCGCGGTTCGTCGCCGTCGCTCCAAATAGATTCCCTATCTGATCAATCTGGCCGCACGGCTCATAGAGGGATGCGCCAAAGACGTCACTGGCCGCAGCATAACCGAGCATGGAAAGTGGTTCACTGAAACGCTGGTATGTTATCTTCCCCTTTGATGCACATGCGATCCTTCCCAGAATCTCTTCATGTGTACGATCACCCTCCACGCCGTTCCCTACAATAGCAATCTGTACATCTCCATGTTCGATCACAAATTTCAGGGCAATGTCCTCTAAGAGTTCAACACCCTTCTGGGTTTCGTCCAGACGGGACGGCCAATACAGGAGAATCGCTTTGGGATTGACAATGAGGCCTGTCTTTTTCTGAAATGCTACTAAGTTATCCCTTTTTGCCGCCATGACGTCGTTATCATGATCGTACCTTCTGACAAGGTGCTCACAGTTCTCCGGATATAACCTCGGTGACGCGGCATTCATAATGGAGCGCGCCGCACCGAGATGATACTTCGCCTTTACTTCCTGCCTTACACTTCCAGGGATAAATGATCTATCCAGAAAATAATCCTCAATTACCTCCCTGAGGAACTTCTCCCCCACAAAATTGACCAGGGTGGCGCTCTTAATGGCAGTGGCCTGAGAGTCGATACATCTTCTTCCATGTTCTTCGGAAAAGTAAATATTCCACGTGAGACTGTCTACGTCCACACCGAAAAGCATTTCTGCCGGGATATGGCCCGTATGAACATTATGCACGGTATGTAAAACCGGACAACCTCGCGCTTTCGCGTAGGCGGTAACCACCCCTCCTGCCATCCAGTCATGACTGTGAAGAATAAGCCTGCCGCCATTCTTGGCGCGGACAGTCTTGATGATGTTGTTGACCATCTGTTTCTGAAATTCAGCGGCATTCAAAAGCGGGTTGCCCGCATAGGCGCAGGAAAGATTGGCAAAAATGGAAGAACTTACTAAATGAACCTTATCAGGATCAACCTTGTACCTGATCTCACGCCATGCGGACTCATCCACATTGTTCTCCCGCTGAAACCGCTTCTTCAGATTCAGCGTCGCCAGATGGCATTCAATACCCCTGGCCCGGAGCCCTTCGCATAACGCCGATACCACCTCACCCAAACCTCCCGCCTTCCCGGAAATATACCTGGCAAGATCCCCCATCGCGTCCGGTAATCTCCCTGTCTCCGGAGATACCAGCAATATCGCCGTCTTTGCCGCCTTTTTCAGGATTTCGAAACTCCGGACAGTCCGTGCCCTGGGTAACTGATATCCTCGCGGACGCCTCAAACTCCGGTCCCTTACATAAACTTCCGGCAATTTATTGATTTTGTAGTTAACACGTAAGTTCATCTATTATTCGTGCAATCCTTCTTACAGAGACCTAAGAATTAATTGTAAAATACCTGATAACAGTATCGTAAAGAACTGACTCCTCACTCTCCGGGTGATAATGTGTCTCCGAATTTCCCTTGAAATATTTCATATGGGCAGAAAGAATCGATGTTTCTAAAACTCCCAATGTCTCCGGATTGTTTTTGACGTCTGTCTTTTCCATATTATTTCCCCCCGATAAAACAATTTATGTGTTAAGTTTTTAACTTTATATGGCTTTTGAATGCTTTACTGTATTAATTGGTATCAGAATTAATAATTTTGGTTAATTATTAGAGATATTATTGAGAAATGCAATATCGAGAGATTGTATGCAATATATAGGGGAAAACCCTATATTGTGGATAATTTAAAAAGATAGAATATCAGCTTGGCACCTCTATTCTTCAGGTTGAATTTATTTAAAATTTAACTACATTCAGCCTTACTGATAACAAATACAAAGTGCTACCCGCATTGCCGGGGCAGGTTATTGAAAACAGGATGAGTGTGCCAAGCAAAGCTAATATAGGCAAGCCAGACAATCTGGCACGGGTAAGGATTAACCACCGGCCCGGAACTGAACCATGCGTATGAGGAGGCAACGAATCATGCGGAGCTATGGGGAGGGAGTTGAGTCAGCCACAACGCAAGTGAAGGCATTGAGCCCCGAAATTATTCTAGTTGCATTGGGCCAAGGGTTTCATCCCCTGGAAGCCAGCACTGGTGCGCGCGCTAGAGGTGAGCGCGTATTCGGCGTGCCGGGGTCTAAGGCCGTGGCGGGCAAACGGACTGTTTATATTGGAACTTGGGAGAACCGGGGCGTTCCGTGTAGAAGCCGTCAAGGAGCTGGAGAAGTGACGCGGCGGTATGGCGTTCCGGTAGTCGGACCGACTCATAATAGAGGAGTAGGCGGGGTAATGCCCGTTGAGGGCGAAAGCCCACTCGAAGGGGTCGGCAGTTTAACGCAGAGGGATGGGATCAGTCATGCCGCACACTGA
>DASPQI010000158.1:0-3611 GCA_035625045.1 Syntrophales bacterium
ATGCGTACACCTCCCGGCAGCTCAAGCATTTTACCTGGTATTGCTTGTTAATCACAAATATAAGCACTTGACAAATAGTACGATTGTCAAGTCGCTGCCTCTTCGCTTTCCTCTGGGATGCGGCGCACCCTCATAATTACACAAGGTGTAGTTTTTCAAATGCTCCAAGTGCTTCTCTTATGAGAATGTTTATTAGCATATTCAACTGCTTGTTACAATCGTTACTTTCTCCCCCACCGCATCTGAATTTATCAAGATCAGTCTCAATGAATACCTTGCGTAATATGGTACATCGCTTTTAAACAACAAATTACTGCTTTGGAGAAGATATAAACTAGGACGGACAGCTAAAAAATGAAATCTGCCGATTGGCCGTTCTTCCTACATATCTGTACTATCCGAGATAGAAGAAAAATTATGATTACCATTTGTATCAGCGGAGTAAATACGGGCAAGGCTCCCAACAGAACGGCAGGAGGGGATGCCAAGTAAATTCACATACTTAACAACTCTCAATTCTTTCCTCTCCCAAGGATGTCTCTTTGTATCTTTTTCCCCCAAGTATTCAATAGGGCTGAAATTCATTATTATTTTTTTTGGGGAGGGGGGGTAATCTTTAGTTGTTATCTACTAATCTTTTAGTTATTTTGGGTACGGCAATTTCGTGCGGAATTATGTAAAATACCTCTATGCAAATTAATTTTTCAGAGAAAGTTAATTAAAAATTTTTTTAACACGGTATCACTAAAATAACTTGAATTTTTCTTTTCCTTCTATTAAATTTATATATACCTATCTTGTTAAGGTAGACCCATGAAATTATTTTCTGCACTGACCCGCAAGATAAAACCCTGTATTTTTTTATCAGCCTTTTTATTATGTACCTTTGTGAGCGGATATTGTGATCAGGTATACGATAGCACAGCCTTCCAAGGGTATGGATATTATAACCTGAATGACGACCAGAATGATTTAGATTCACAGAAACACAAGGTAAAACATTCGGACCCGGGTATTAATGACATCGCATCCCATGGTATACACGAAGTCATTATATATCGAATTCTATCAAAAAAAACTGTCAACGTAACACCATTCGTATTGCATACCTATGCACTTAGGGCACCTCCTGAAAAATCTTAAATCCAAGAAGTAACTCCTTAAAAAAACCAACGCGAAATACTAACGCATTATAGCTAAATCCTTCACCAGGTTGCAGGCCTTCCGATGAAGGTAGAAAAGAAAGCTGTTAACGGACATAAATAAAATGCAGATATCCAAGATAAAATTTATTGGAGAAATGCTAAGGAATCAGAAGTCAATGCAGAAAAGAAGTAAATAAACAGCATGGAAACCCAGGCTGGGTGTCGTCGCCAACGCCTTCACTTCTTTTCTGACGGGGATCTCTGGTTTTGCCTCCTTCTACAGGGATCCCCATTTAATCATAAATAAATTTTGAATATGCGATACGACATTACACTTTTTAATTACTTTTGGAATCTTGTGAGGTTGGAATAATAGTGAAAACAAATAACAGGGAAATAACCGTGTTCATCACTTCCCGGGAATCAACCTGCACTAAATGCGGAGAAAAACTCGGTTCCAGGACATTGATTACTTATGCAAAAGGCAATGAGGCTCTATGTCTTGAATGCGCGGCTCTTGACCATTTGGTTTTTTTGCCGGCAGGCATTAATGCATTAATACGACGGGCTAAGAAAAGTTCTAATTTACATGCGGTTGTCTTTAAATGGGCAAGGAAAAAAAAGAGATATGAAAGACAAGGCCTATTAGTTGAAGAGGCTGCGCTTGAGCAGGCGGAGGCAGAATGTTTATCTAACTCATACGGAAACAGGCTGAAAGCAATAATTTAAAATTAAACTTTTTCAAATCCAAATGCTGTGGGGAAACCGATATGGGAAAATCCAGACTCAAGGTTACACATCCTGATATTACACATGATTTGTTGGATGAGCATCCATCCCGGCAATGTATGCGAATAGGATTACGAATAGCAATTTTACAGGGAGTTATAAACAAGGTGCCGATTGACCAATTAAGTCGTAGACACAAAATGTCTCGCCAGGGGATTTACAATCTCGTAAAGCGGGTAAACGAGAAAGGTATAAAAGGACTGGATACCGCAGGATCGGGTCGCCCTCGTAAGCAAGCTGATGGAATTGCAATAAATCTGTAATAGATGAATTTAATAACCTGCCTGTATAAGATTATCTTCTAAACTATTTTCATCAATCCTTTGTGTTATTTAGTACTACTTGCTGGAAAAAATAAATCCTTACTTCTTCATTATTATTTTACCGGTGACAGACACTTCTTGCAGTTGGATTAGTGCTGGCAGTAATTCTATTTGCATGGTAGTGATATACACAGATTCACTTATCCTTCAGCCATGGGTAAGGTTTTTTGAATAACTTTTTTTAACTGTACCATATAGGTACCTGGCAGATTATAGATATTGAGCTTAATAATGAATAACTCAGCACGAAAGTTACTTTTAATATTTCCAAAGAGTGAAGGCGGATACTGGGGAAAGGTGCGGCATGGAAAAGCAGGCCTGGTTTCCTTAGGTTTATCGACGGTAGCTGCTCTCACCCCGCCAGATTGGGATGTAGTTATTCACGATACCCGTGTTACCCCTGTAGATTTTAATCAGAAAGTTGATCTCGTGGGTATAACAGGTTACGCAGCGGAAATTCCCAATACCTATGCTATTGCCGATGAATTCAGAAAGAGAGGTGTTCCTGTTGTCTTGGGTGGTGTCCATGTGAGTGCATTGCCTACAGAGGCTCTTGAATCGGTGAAGCGGAAGGTGTCTGGGGGAAGCTGTTAGCTGATTTTTCAGCAGGCGTTTTACAATCCACCTATCACTCGGAAAGCTTCTGTTCCATGGAACATATGAAAATACCGAGACGTGACCTCCTTAATAGGAAGATGTATACGAGCTTCAATACACTCCAGGCCACAAGAGGTTGTCCTTATAACTGTGACTACTGCACTGTAACAGGAGTATTCGGGCATAAATTCCGGATGCGACCTGTGGAAGAGGTACTAAGCGAAATTAGCGCATTTGACACGACAGACTTCTTATTTGCTGATGATAATATTTGTGGTGAGCCCGATTATGCAAAAGAACTCTTCAGAAAGTTGATACCGCTGAAAAAGAAATGGGGCGGGCAGACCTCCATAACCTTTGCCAAGGATGATGAGCTTTTGACGTTTTATGCGAGAAGTGGTGGACGATACGCTTTCATAGGTCTTGAGACCCTGTCCCAGAAGAATCTCCAGGCAATAAACAAACCTTGGAGCAAGGCCATAGATTATGAACACGCTATTCACAAGATTCATCGTGCCGGTATCAATATAATAGGAAGTTTCATCTTAGGACTTGATGAGGATGATCCTTCTGTCTTTAGGCGCACACTTGATTTTATCCTAAAAACTAAAATTGCTGCTGCCCAGTTTCATATCCTCACACCTTTCCCCGGAACGCGCTTGTATGAGAGAATGGAAAGGGACGGACGTATAATTGATCGGGACTGGTCGAAATATCACACGAGTGAGGTTGTATTTCAACCGGCGAATATGACCGT
>DASPQI010000159.1:0-2053 GCA_035625045.1 Syntrophales bacterium
ACCCCTCCAAAATCATCCGGGCACGACATGGGACTATTCAATGTCTTGAAGTGAGACCTCGGAAGTTGAACCTAGCCCATGTGAATTTCATTTGGTAATCTTCAATTGCTTAAACATGGGGTTTCTGAGCATTAGTAGGTGTTATCCTCATACCTCTTTCCGAGGATTCCTCCTGTAATCTTCTATTCCCTAATTTTAGAAAAAGATGTATATTACAATCGCAAACAAACAATGCAACACGACCTTTTCTGGAAGAATGGCGGGAAATCTGGACCTTCTTCAGCGGAAGAGGATGAGCAGTAGAACCGGGACGTTATACAGATAATTTAACTACAAATTGGTCATGTTGTAATGAAAAACATCCTAAACAAATTGGTTCACGCAGGCATAGATGACAGCACCAACCAGTCAGATATAAAATGTATTACATTAACAAATATGATTGCGTTCTTACTATTTCTGTTAGCCTCAAGCTACGTTCCGCTCTTTATGTTTTATTCGCCATCTACAAAAAGCATTATGTACATTTTTATTGTGTGTGCGGGTTTCAACCTTGTAGTAATTTTATTAAATTATATGAAGAAACATCTTTTTGCAGTAATATTCTTTGCCTCTTTCTCTTTAATGTTCCTCATTACTTCAGCGATTCATTTGGGCCGTGACAGCAATTTTCATTATTTTATCTTATGCTCTCTATATCTTATTGTTTTTGCCTTTCCTAAAAGTAATAGGTATATTATGTTTCTTTTTATGTCCTTATTCATTATATCTTTCGTTGGAATTGAAATTTGGTTTCTTAAATATAATAGACTTATAAATGCTGAGCCGATATTTTTCGATATAGTTCGATATGGCTTTCTTTTTGGAATGATCTTCTTCGTCTTTGTGATATCATATCACGCTTACCGTGTGGTTTATATTTCTGAGGACCAGCTAAAAAAAGAGCAGGAAAAATCAGAAAGATTACTTTTAAACATTCTCCCTGAAGAAATCGCTAGGGTCTTAAAAGATGAAAACAGAATTATTGCAGATCATTTGAACGGGGCTAGCATCCTATTTGCGGATGTGGTTAACTTTACACCCATGTCGGCTAATATGTCTCCAATTGAATTAGTCGAAATTCTGAATGGAGTTTTTACGCATTTTGATGTTCTTGTGGAAAAATATGGGTTAGAAAAAATCAAGACTATCGGCGACTGTTATATGGTAGCTGCTGGTGTTCCACGTCCAAGAGATGACCATGCTCAAGCCATAACAAGCCTGGCGCTGGAGATGAGAGATTCTGTTGGTAAGCAGGAATTTAATGGTAAGAAACTTACCTTTCGTATCGGCATTAACTCCGGTCCTGTAGTCGCGGGCATAATCGGTCGTAGAAAATTCATTTATGACTTATGGGGAGACGCCGTAAACACTGCGAGCCGGATGGAATCTCATGGGGAAGAAGGAATCATCCAGATTTCGGAAGCAACTTACAACCTAATCAAAGATGGTTTCATATGCGAACCGAGAGGTCCAATAGATGTCAAAGGTAAAGGAAAAGTGGAAGTGTGGCATGTTAAAGAAAAGAAACGAGACCCTTTTTACACCGTCTGACAAAGGAATGAAGACCGACAATAGAAGCTGAGGCTTTTATTGTTACTTATTCCTCGCGTTGCTCCTCTTTTAATGGTAAATCGTTAGGTTATATAGAAAGCCCGTATTCACTCTTTGGAGGTTAATTTCGCAACCTTCTTTCAAACTCTTCCTTCCTGAAGTCGTCAAGGCGAGAATCCACATCGCTATACCAGATTTCAAATGGTAATCCTTAAAAGATAATTTTCACAATTTCATTTTTGTATTGACATGATAATCCATTTTAGTTTATTTAACAATCCTAATCAAACTTCTCTTTCTAAGGGTGGGGTAGTAGTCAATAAATCAGGCACAGAAATGTTAAGGGAATGCTGAGTTATCAGCATTCAAAGGGAGAGGTGTTGGAAAGTCAAACACCAAATGTTTCATCAGCAAAATAAGAAAGGAGAAAAGACAATGAAAAAGTTAGCGTTTATAGGAA
>DASPQI010000160.1:0-12965 GCA_035625045.1 Syntrophales bacterium
GCCTCTTTGAGCGTTGTTGACCTTGAGGTCTTGACCACACCGCCAATCAAGTCATTTATTCTGTTTCTCGCTTCACCAAAAAGAACCAGTTCTTTGACCTTTGCCCTGACAAGGGGCTTCAGAGTTTCAAAGTCTCCCTCCTTATCCCTTCCTCCCATGAGCAAGATGATGGGTCTGGCAAATGTTTCCAGGGCCCGTACCACCGCGCCTACGTTGGTTCCTTTGGAGTCATCGTAGAATGCCACGCCGTTTTTTTCATCCGTGAATTCTATCCTGTGAGGTATCCCCTTGAAATCCCCTACAGCACCGGCAATACTTGCGGGAGGACACCCGCAATACCTGGCGGCCATTATGGCGGCCATGACATTTTCTATATTATGCAAACCCGGAATCTTGATTATATAGAGCGGATACTTTTCTTGCTTATCTTGGGTGGTATTATGGACAAGCATGTTGCCTTCCAGGAACATGCCTTTGCTTACATTTGTCGTTGAGCTGAAAAACTGGACTTGCGAGACCATGTCTTTTGCAAGGGCAAACGATCTTGGTTCGTCCGCATTGAGGATGGCAAGATCAGGTTCTCCCTGATTCTCAAATATCCTTTCTTTGGCCATCCTATATGCTTCATATGAGCCGTGATAATCGACATGGTCGCAGGTTGTATTAAGTAGAATAGCGACATAAGGATGGAAATATTGAAGCCACTGCAACTGGAAGCTGCTCACTTCAACAACTGCATAATCATCATCCTGCTTTCCTTCAACATAACCTATAAGAGGATTTCCAATATTACCCCCTACGAAGACTCTTTTCCCTGCTTTTTTAAAAATATTTCCTATCAGGGTGGTTGTGGTTGTCTTCCCATTTGTACCGGTAATGGCAATCATAGGCGGCTTTAAAAATCTATAGGCGATCTCAATCTCACTCAGGATAGGTATTTTCTTATTGACTGCTTCAATGAGCAAAATATTGGATGGCGGTACACCGGGGGAGGGAATAATCAAATCTACTCGTGACAGGCTGTCAGTTTCATACCTGAGGAATTCCAAATTTGCAGACGCATCGCCGAGATCACGGACAGCGTCTTTTAATTCTGTCAAAGGCTTCTCATCGGTGACGGCGACATTAGCGCCTTTCCCTGCCAAGAACCGGGCAGAGGCGATTCCCGTCTTTCCAAGCCCTATAACCAATATTCTTTGTCCTGCAAGTTTCATAAAATTTATCTTATCTCAGCTTCAAGGTGCTGATTGCCAGCAGGGCCAGAAGAATGGAAATTATCCAGAACCGGACAATTACTTTTGGTTCCGCCCATCCCTTCAGTTCAAAGTGATGGTGGATAGGTGCCATTCTGAAAATGCGCTTGCCGTTGGACATCTTGAACCAGCCCACCTGGAAAATTACTGAAAAGGTCTCGAGCACAAAAATACCTCCCACTATGGCAAGAAGGATTTCCTGCTTTGTTGCGATCGCTAGGGTGCCGAGGGCGCCGCCTAAGGAAAGAGATCCCACGTCTCCCATAAATACCTGGGCTGGATAGGCGTTGTACCAGAGAAAACCGAGGCCGGCCCCCGCGGTAGCGCCGCAGATTATGGCAAGTTCTCCTGTCCCTGCGACGTAGGGGATCTGCAGGTAACTGGCTATTCTTATATTGCCGGCAAAGTAGGCAAAGAACAGGTATGTTATAAAACATGTTATGGCTGGGCCAATGGCGAGGCCGTCCAAGCCATCTGTCAGGTTTACGGCATTGGCAGCGCCGACAATTATGAACGTAGAGAGTATGATATACCCCCATCCCAGATCAGGGAGGACTGTTTTAAAAAAAGGAATCGTAATATTGGAAGTAAATCCCGGCTTGATATAGAGAATAGTGCTTACAAACAGAGCTATGGCTATCTCTCCGAGCAGCCTTACTCTTCCCGGGATCCCCCGGCTGCTCTGGCTAGTAAGTTTCTTATAGTCGTCCGTGAATCCTATAAGTCCAAAACCGACGATGACCAAAATCACAAGCCAGACATAATCTATGGTCAGGTTGGCCCAGAGGAGGGTGGAAATGACAACGGCAAATATAATAAGTATCCCCCCCATTGTCGGTGTCCCTTTTTTTGCAAGGTGGCTATTGGGGCCGTCATCCCTGATAGTCTGGCCGATTTGAAGCGATTGAAGTTTTCTGATCAACCAGGGACCGATAACAAAACAGATTACCAGTGCGGTAACCGTGGCGTAGATTGTCCGGAAGGTAATGTACCGGAATACATTAAAATAGGAGTATGTAGTATGGAGCGGATATAAGAGATGATATATCATTTACAATTCCTTTTTATTTTTTTACTTTTTTTTGTGCCGAATAGTTCAATGATCGCCCCCACGGTGTCTTCCATTTTTGTCTGTCTTGATCCCTTGACGAGAATCCAGTCACCCTCCTTTACATAGGAGGATAAACGGGATAAGATTTCCTCAGGTTTCTCAAAAAAAAATACTTGATCCTTCGGCATATTTTTTTTTAATGCCCCCGCTGCCGTCGCCGGGGAGAGCCTTCCTCTGAGGAATATGGTGCCCACCTCAGTGTCTGCCATAAGACTCCCGATACCTTCATGCAACTCTTCCGCCTGGTCTCCAAGCTCCAGCATGTCACCCATTATTACTGTGCTCTCATGATCCCCTTTTAAATTTTTCAATGTCTCAAGGGCGGCGCGAAACGATGCAGGGTTGGCATTGTATGTATCATTTATAATGAATGCTCCATTATTCAGTCGGTGGATCTCCATTCGTCCGGAGACGGGCTGAAATGCCGTTAATCCCTGACAGATCGTCTGGTATTCTATACCCAGCGCCCATGAAGATGCAGCGGCAGCAAGGGCGTTATAAATATTATGACTTCCCACTGTGGACATTTTGATATCCTGCCTGAACTCGCCTATCTTAATGGTAAAGCTTACCCCCTGGACTCCTCTTGTCTTAATTTTCTCTGCCGAGACATCGGCATTTGTATTCAGCCCGAAGGTTACCTTTTCCCCTCTCCAGTCCGCATCTGAGATCAGCAGTTTCTTGTCGTCAAGGTTTATAACAGCGATACCGCTTTCTGCCATATTGCGAAAAAGGTCCATTTTTTCTTCACGCACCATATCGAGGGATTTCAGACCTTCCAGATGAGCGGGGCCTATATTGGTTACGAGACCGATATCCGGCTCAGCGATGCGAGTCAGTCTGCCGATCTCTCCCGGTGCATTTGTACCCATTTCCAGGATGGCGATTTCGTGTCTCTCATTTATCCTGAAGATGGACAAAGGCAGACCGATCAGATTATTAAAATTCCCGCTGGCCTTGCTAACATTTTTTGATAGTCCGGCGATAGTTGCAATCATTTCCTTCGTGGTTGTCTTTCCGGAACTTCCCGTTATGGCGACAATAGTCGCCTTGCAATGCCTGCGCCAGAAATTGGCTATATCGCCGAGCGCCTTCAGGTTATCTTCGACGCTGATGACAACGGCGTCTTCAAGACGCTGGGGTATTTTATCTTCAGAACCTCTCTGGATCAGGAAACCTGCGGCGCCGGTTTTTACAGCATCGGCGATAAAATCATGACCGTTGAATTTTTCTCCTTTCAGTGGAATAAACAGGTTACCCCGGTGGATTTGTCGTGTATCTGTGGATACACCGCAAAATATCCTATCTATCGCACCGCTGATTACGATCCCATCAGTGGCCTTTAAGATTTCCGCACCGTGGAAGACCGGATGTGCTTGTTCTTTTTTCAAGATGCTTTCCTGTGTCGTTTGGCCGCTAAGGCTTCTTGAGCAACCAGTTTGTCATGGAAAGGGATCTTTTTATTTCCAATGATCTGGTAATTTTCGTGACCCTTTCCCGCGATCAGGACAATGTCCGACAGAGAGGCAAGGGCAACAGCCTTTTCAATGGCTTTTTCCCGCTCGGGAATAACGACATAACCCTTTTCATTTATATTTTTTTCAAGCTCTTCAGGAAGAAGCTTTATAACAGAATCCTTACGTATACCTGTTTCTATTTCTCTTATTATAGAAAGTGGCTCTTCCGTCCTGGGATTGTCTGAAGTCAGAATGGTCAGGTCGCTCCATGTTGTAGCCGCAATTCCCATCATGGGTCTTTTCCCACGATCCCTGTCGCCGCCGCATCCGAAAACGGTGATAATTTTTCTCTTTTTGAATGCGGATAAATTTTGCAGTACGCGCAGGAGGGCATCTTCGGTATGCGCGTAGTCAACAAAAACATCTGGCTCGCCGGGAGCGCTTACCTTTTCTATGCGTCCCGGCACATTCTTTAAGTTCTGAATGCCTGCCTGAATGAATCCTTCAGGGATATTTATGGAAACAGATGCCGTAACTGCGGCCAGTATATTATAAAGGTTAAATTTCCCAATGAGGGGGGAGGATATGGTGAAGCTCCTACCCCCCATAATAACATCGGCTTTTATGCCTTCTGTTGAAAGTATGTATCGATTTACAGCAGTATCACAAGAGTTTTTCATGCCGAATGTACGCAATGAAAGATTTGTTTTGATTTCTCTCAGGAGCCTTTGCCCCCAGGGATCATCGCTGTTTATGATTATTGTTTGTCCACGCGGCTTTTTAGCGGCGGGAAGTATTTCGTCAAAGAAGCGTTTCTTCGCCTGAAAATAATTTTCCAATGTTTTATGATAATCAAGATGATCCTGTGAGAAGTTTGTGAAAATTCCCATGTCGAAGGAACAATCATCGACCCTTCTTAGATCAATCGCGTGAGAAGAAACTTCCATAACCACATGTGTTACCCCTTCGTCGGCCATTTTTCTCAGTATCTTTTGCAATTCATATGATTCAGGTGTCGTATTCGGAGCAGGCAGCACCTCATTTTTGAATCGATAGTTGACTGTTCCTATCACTCCCACGTTGAATCCCGCTTCTTTGAGAATGGATTCAAGCAGGTAGGTTACCGTTGTTTTTCCGTTCGTTCCCGTAACGCCTATAAGACAAAGGTGTGAGGAAGGATCGCTATAAAAATTTTTTCCAAGGATACCGAGTATCCGGCGGCTGTCAGGAACCCTTATGAATACTGCGTCGGGAGGGGGGGTGTAATTTTGTTCGTGAACGACAAATCGCGCGCCACGTTCTACTGCTTCCTGAATATAATCATGACCATCAGACTTTAGACCCCTGACAGCCACAAAAAGGCTATTTTTTTCACAGTTTCTTGAATCATAGCAAATGGCTGAGACTTCTCCTTCCAGATTCCCCGAGATCTGGAGGACTTCTATATCCTTTATAACAGCCTGTATTTGCACATTGGTTCCTCAATTGCCTGTGCTGAAAGAAACAGCACAGAACCGCTGGTTGCGCAGTGGCGCACTGGGCTTAGGTTCCTGGCTCACCGCCCAGCCGCTCCCTATTATTTTGATTTCGATGTTCTTTTCCCTGGCTTTTTTCAAAGCATCTCTCATTGTCATTCCTCTGAAATCCGGCATACCCGGTTCATCCATGTCTTTATCCATATCAGCGTGACGGCTTATTATTTGAGGTACCGACACGAGTTTTAATTTAATGCCGTCCTTTTTTTCTTCTTCCATAACGGGAAAGGGGACTTCCTTAATATCAGTCTTGAAACATGTCAATATCTTTTCGCCGATTTTTTTGAAAACGGGTGCCGCTGCTAAGCCGCCCCATTTATCCCTCTGTGGTTCATCAAGGGTGACCAGAATGGCAATCTGGGGGTCTTCGGCAGGGAAAAATCCCATGAAGGAGGTACGGACCTTTCCTGAAGAGTAAGTGCGTCTTGATGTATCGAGCTTTTGAGAAGTGCCTGTTTTACCTGCTACGGCAACGTTGTCAATTTGCGCCTTATTGCCTGTTCCATCATCCTCTCCGACCACATCTTTCAGGATTGCAGTGAGTCTTTTCGCCGTTTTTGGTGATACTACCTGTCTTACAGGGGTTGGTGAAAATTTTTTGATGATTTGCCCCTGCTTATCGACTATCGCACCTACTATATAAGGCCTCATCAGCTGACCATTGTTTGCAATGGCAGAAAGCGCAGAGATCAGCTGAATAGCTGTAACAGAGATACCCTGGCCGAAGGCAATAGTTGATGTGTCAACCCTTGTCCAGTTTTGCGGTGCTCGTAGGAGTCCGCTGGCCTCACCGGGAAGATCGATTCCTGTCTTTGAGCCAAATCCAAATTGCGTAATATAGTGATAAAATCGTTCCTTTTTAAGCTTTTCGGAAATCTTTACGCAACCAATATTGCTTGAATATTTTAGAATATCATGAAAAGTAAGACTGCCGTACTGTTTTCTTTGCGCCTCGTGTATCACCCTGTCTGCTACCTTGTATGTACCATTCTCGCAGTTAAACCTGTCAGTTTCTTTGACAATGCCTTCTTCAAGAGCTGCAGCCGCGAGAAAGGGTTTAAAGGTTGAGCCTGGATCAAAACAGTCAGTAATAACCTTATTTTTCCCCTTTCCGATATCATAGCTTGAAAATTTGTTTGGATCGAACCCCGGTTGATCAGCCAAGGCAAGAATTTCACCCGTTTTGGGATTCATGACAACGATAAAACCACCTTTCGCACCTTTAGCCGTAATTGCTTCCGTTAAATTTGACTCAACGATATGCTGTATGCGGTTGTCGATTGTCAAAATTAGATTGTATCCTTCTTCTTGTTGATTGACGGGTTTATCAACCATCGAGTATAGTCGGTTGCCTCGGGCATCCCGAGCCCAGGTCAACTTTTCCGGGGCTGCCTTTAAATAGTTATCGTATTTCAGCTCCAGTCCCTCAAGACCAGTATAGTCGAGACCAACAAATCCGATGAGACGGCCAGCCAGTTCTCCGTTTGGATAAAAGCGCTTTGGCTCCTTGATTAAAAAGACATTATCGATATTCAACTCTTCCACTTTGCTTGCCTGATCAGGGGGGATTTTTCTTGCCAGCCAGCAGAAATTTTTTGACCCCGAAAGTTTTTTTATAACAGCGCCTTTATCTATTTTCAGGATCGGAGCTAACTTCTGCGCAACGTCTGCGGGATCATTTATTTTTGACGGATCAGCGTAGACGGAATGCGCCATGGTGCTTGCAGCAAGCTTTTCACCATTGCGATCGAATATAACGCCTCTTTCCGGTTCTATCTGCAGTGTCTTTATATGCTGCTTCTCAGCAAGAGTTTTTAACATTTTGCCGGAGAGTATCTGAATCTGGAATGCTCTGGATATAAGGGCGATGAAAAGTATCAGGAAAAATACCAATAGGGTAGCAATTCTGAATCTGAGCCATTTTTTTGATTCACCAGCCATAGCGGTACTTCCTGTTCATAGTCAATCCGTATTATTTTTTGCAAGGTCATCATTTTTAAGTATAATAACCTGATCCCTTGTAGGATATGCCATATGCAATTTCTCTTTTGCGATTGCCTCAAGTCGTTGGGGTGATTTCAAAGTCGCGATTTCAACTTTCAACTTCCTCTGTTCTTCCAGGAGTTTTTCTTTTATGCTCATTTCCTCGGCAACCAAATATTCTAATTCAGTCATTCGGATATGAGACCATACATAAACGAGGGCAACGGCCATAAGCACTAAAGTGACAAAAATAAAAGGCGAATATTTTAATTCGGAAGATGCCTTCTTCTCATCACCGCAGACATTGCTGTTAATGACTTCTTCTGACTGCACGGATTATATCCTTTCCGCTGTTCTCAGTTTTGCACTTCTTGCCCTCGGATTAGATTCAATTTCAGAGGCCGAAGGCGTTACAGGTTTTTTGGTTAATACCTTCAATTTGGCGCTTCTGTGACAGGTACATACGGGGATATCCGGGGGACAAATGCATCCCTTCTCCCACGAGCGGAAGCAATTTTTTATGATTCTGTCTTCCAGGGAATGAAATGATATAATAGAAAACCGCCCGGACTTCTTGAGTACATCGACACCTCGATCTACAGCCTTGTGCAGATTCAAGAGCTCACTGTTGACGTATATCCTGATCGCCTGGAAGGTTTTTGTTGCAGGGTGAATTCTTTTGGATTTGAATCTGGAGGGTACTGCCCTTGCAATAATGGCGGCAAGATCGGCCGTTGTCTTGATCGGGGTAACCTTCCTTCGATCTGATATTGTCTTTACAATCCTTTCCGCCATAATTTCCTCGCCATAGTCTTTAATGATCTTTGCTAACTCTTTTTCAGGAAAAGTATTTATAATATCATACGCACTCAGCCCATGGCTCCGATCCATCCGCATATCAAGGGCAGCATTCAGAGAAAAACTAAACCCCCTTTCTGCCATTTTCAGTTGATGGGCAGACACCCCCAGATCGAGAAGGATGCCGTCAATTTCCTTAATGTTTAACTTATCTAAAATTGTATCGATGTCGGCAAAATTACCCTTTACAATGATCTTCCTGTTACCAAAGGTCTTTAACCGTTCTTCTGATTCGAGGAGCGCATCATCATCGACATCAATACCTATCAATAAGCCGTCAGGAGAGGTTCCATGAAGAATCTCAAGGGCATGCCCGCCTCCGCCGACGGTTCCATCCACATATATACCTCCCGTTCGTAAATGAAGGGACTCAACAACCTCTCTCTGCATGACCGGTGTATGAAAAGAGCACATTCCATGGGCCTTTGGTTATATTCCTAAATCCGCCATATATTTGCTGAAGCTATCTACGTCACTTGCAGCCTTCTTTATTTCATTATCAAAACGCTCTTTGCTCCATACCTCTATGACTTTAAGCATACCTGCCAGAACGATGTCTTTCTCAAGGGCTGCGTATTCTCTAAGGCTGGGAGGAATTAGAATTCTTCCCTGATTATCAAATGAGCAATCTACAGCAGGAGACATGAAGAAACGTTGAAATGCCCTGACTTCTTTTCTTAGGAGTGATTGATGGCTTACCTTCTCTTCAAGTATACGCCATTCATCATAAGGAAAGACCATCAGGTAACCGTCCCAATTTGTTATAACCAGTTTATTGTCGTATTTTTCGGCGAAGACTTCTCTCAGCCTTGCGGGAAAGATGATCCGGCCTTTGTCATCTATGGAATGATAATACTGACCCCTAAAGACGGACACGAGAATTCCCTCCACAATAATCCATTTTGCTCCACTATAAGGAGGGAAAATTTGTTTGTCAAGAAAAAAATCACTCTTTTTTTCTTTTAATTTGATAATTTAAAACCGCTCTATTGTGAGCCGAAAGGCTGGATGAAAACTGGTGGGAGCCGTCGTTATTGGAGACAAAATAAAGGTAATTAACAGAGGCAGGGTAAAGGGCCGCATTTAATGAGTCGACGGCCGGGTTCGCAATAGGACCGGGAGGCAGTCCATTGATACGATATGTATTATAAGGCACATCCCTCATCAGGTGTTTTCTTGTTATATTTCCGCCGAAATTATTGAGATCATAAACGGCTGTAGGGTCGCTTTGCAGTTTCATCCCCTTTTTCAGCCGATTGCGAAAAACAGCTGAGATCAGGGGTTTTTCATCCTTGTTTCCCGATTCTTTCCCGATTATGGAGGCCAATGTTATAACCTGTGGTATTGTCATGCGAAGCTCCTCTGCCCTTTTTTGCATCTCAGGGGTAAACATTTTCCAGAATTGATTCACCATAATCTTCATAATGTCTTTCGCACTCATGGATCGGTCCAGTCGATATGTGTCCGGGTAGAGATATCCTTCGGCACTGGCGCCTTCTATATCTAAAGAGGCGAGGAATTTTGCATCTGAACATGTGGATAAAAAGGCCTTTTCATCGACTAATTTAAAGGCAGCAAGACGTGAAGCTATTTCACGAGCCGTGATGTCTTCAGGAATGGTAACTAAATACGATTTGATATCACCTTTTACCAGTTTGCTGATGATTTCCATCGGGGACATTGAGGTTGTAAGTTCATATTCTCCTGCTCTGATATGTCCCTGTGCATTTCTTGAAATGACAAGCAAGTAAAAAAGATATTTGTATTTTATTAAGCCGACCCTTTCGAGGTTGTCAACTGATTGTAGAAAACTGGTACCCTTTGGAATGTCGACTGTAATGATCTCATTTCGATTATCTACAGGGCTGATGGCATAGTATAATGTTGCCAAAAAAAATGAAAGCAACAGAGCCACGGTAAAGATGGCAAGGCCCCTTCTATATTTGTGGATGATTTTTATCTTTTTCATAACGCCTTTGAGAGTCGAGATATCCCTGAAGAATCAAAACTGCAGCGAGTTTATCAATCTTACCTTTCCTGTGCTCCCTGCGCACATTGGACAAGATGAGTATTTCCTCTGCTTCTTTTGTTGTAAGGGTTTCATCCCATTTGATAACGGGAAGGACGAATGTGGATTCTAAAAGCCGCGCGAATTTTTTGATTTTATCACACTGGATACCCTCAGTGCCGTCAAGTTTTATCGGGTAGCCAATTACAATTCTTTCCACAGCATAAGTCCTGATAAATCTCGCGATCTCTTCGAGCACCTGCCTTCTATTTTTTCTGGTGATGGTGGCAAGACCCTGGGCGGTAATTCCCAACTCATCACAAACTGCGACACCGATCCTTTTACTGCCATAATCAAGACCAAGTATCCGCATAAAAATCATAATCCTTTTTAAGCGTCGTTTTTATCAAGATTGGGCCAAACTTTTCAACAAAAAAGTTCATAGGACTTACATATCATTGAAACCGGCTGGTGGGTAAAAATATAAAAAAAAAGGGATTTTTACTATTGTTAAACGCCGGTTAGTTTGTTATTTAGACCTCATGAAACATATCATCATTGGCACAGCCGGCCACGTCGATCACGGAAAGACGGCCCTTATCAAGATCCTCACAGGTATCGACACGGACAGGCTCAAGGAAGAGAAGGAGAGGGGCATTAGCATTGAGCTTGGATTTGCCTCTCTGACCTTACCAAGCGGTAAGATATTCGGCATTGTTGATGTGCCCGGGCATGAAAGATTCATAAAAAATATGGTTTCCGGAGCTGCTGGGATCGATATGGTGATTCTTGTAATAGCAGCGGATGAGGGCGTCATGCCACAAACGCGAGAACACCTCCATATATGCTCGCTTCTTGGAATTAAAAGGGGGGTAGTTGCCCTCACAAAGATTGACATAGTGGATAAGGAATGGCTCGATCTCGTGACTGATGATATTCATAAATTTTTGGAGGGAACGTTTCTGGCGAAGTCTCCTGTTGTTCCGGTTTCTTCGGTGACAGGTACAGGCATTGAAGACCTGCTTGTTGCACTGGATCATGTGTCATCAGAAATAGAAAAGGAATCGGAGTCAGGTCTCTTCCGGCTGCCTGTTGATAGGGTATTTACCATGAAGGGCTTTGGGACGGTCGTTACAGGAACTCTGATTTCCGGAGATATTGGGCTGGGTGAAGACGTGGAAATACTCCCGCAGGGAGTTATTGCGAAGGTTCGCGGTATTCAGATCCATAATCAGAGTGCAACGATTGCCGAAGCCGGACAGAGGACGGCCATAAATCTACAAGGGGTCGAAAAGGCCTCAATAGTAAGAGGAGATGTCCTTGCCAGGCCTCAAACGCTTGAGCCGTCGAGCCGCCTCGATCTGTGCATCGAATATTTATCAAATAACACCAAAAAATTAAAGAACAGGAATCTGGCACGTTTTCATGTCGGGACAAATGAAGTCATAGGTCGGATGATACTCCTTGATAGTGAAGAGATGGAGCCGGGTAGTAAAGGCTATGCACAGATTATTCTTGAGTCTCCAATTGTCGCAATAGCGAAAGACAGGTTTGTCATAAGGAGCTACTCGCCTGTTACGACAATTGGAGGGGGGGCAATTGTCGACCCTCTTCCTGCCAGAAAATATAAAAGGAATTCTGAAAAGATACTGAATGAATTTGATCTGCTCTGTAATGGTGCTGATTCAGAAAGAGTCGCGGTTATTGTTGAGCGATCGGGCATTGAAGGCATTGATGTCGGTAAGCTCGTGATAAGGACAGGAATTCATCAAGATCTTCTCAAGAACATGATTAAATCGATGTGTTCAAAAGGTCAGGCTGTTATTGTAGATGTTGATGATTCCAGGATTATATCTTTTTCCATCTATCGGAATCTACAAGGTCAAATTCTTCTTGAAACGCGGGCATACCATGAGAGAAATCCTCTTAAGGAGGGTATATCAAAAGGAGAGTTAAAAAATATAATAGGACAATTAATCAGTCCAAGGCTTTTCAATGTGGCTTTAAAAGATCTTGAGAACAGGAAAGAAATAGTTGTCGATAGGGAAAATCTCCGCATCCCGGGACATGCGGTCAATTTGAAGGGGGAACTGGATGACCTGCGTGTCGAGATCTCTGCAATCTATACCGGGGTAGGGCTTACCCCTCCTACTGTAAAGGAACTCATGGAAAAACTTGCAGACCGAAAGAACCTGGCCGAGAGCGTCATCAATGTAATGCTCAAGGAAGGTTCTTTGATAAAAATAAGTGAAGATCTTTACTATCACAGAGATGTATTAGTCAGACTCAGAGAAAATTATAAAAACCTCCTGTTGAGAGACGGAAAGGCCACACCGGCAAGCTTCAAAGAGTTGACGGGTCTTTCAAGAAAGTTCATCATACCATTGATGGAATACTTTGATATAACAAAACTCACCATCAGGGCGGGCGATCATCGTATCCTAAGAGAGAAGTAAGTAAATTATGAAAAAAGAAAAGGCGGATTTATTTATGAAAATGAAAACTGTCTATATTAAGGATATTAAGCCCGGTGAGAAAATCAGCGGTTCGTTTCTTGTAACGGAAAAGAACATGGCTTTCTCTCAGAAGGGAGCACCGTATTTGAATATTCGTCTTAAGGATAAAACAGGGGAAGTTGACGGCAAAATCTGGGAAAATGCAGTCGAGTGGGATAAACTGTTTAACAGAGGAGATATAATTCAGGCTAATGGGGGCGCTGTCAGTTTTAAAAACACCGTTCAACTTTCAATAACGGGTCTC
>DASPQI010000161.1:0-3667 GCA_035625045.1 Syntrophales bacterium
CTTGGGGAATTGACGATGATAAATTTCCATGATCCTGTCTCTGGAATCTTTAGCGATAATGGATGCCGACGCCACGGAGATACTCCGGGAGTCTCCTTTGACAACAGTTTCCTGTGGTATGTGGATAAAAATTCGGTGTGACCCGTCAATCAGCAAATAATCAGGTTCTATCGGCAGGTTTAATACGGCTTCCTTCATTGCTGCTAGTGTCGCCTGGAATATATTCACGGCATCAATGACAGATGCCTCGACGACACCGAGGCCAACAGAGAGGGCTTCTCTCTTTATTATTTCACAAAGGCTCTCCCTTTTTTTAGCTGAAAGACGCTTTGAATCTTTGATTTCCGAATTTTCGTAATCAGGAGGAAGTATCACGGCTGCCGCAACAACGGGACCTGCAAGAGGTCCTCTACCAGCCTCATCAATACCAGCTATCAATTTATATCCACGTTGATGGGCATGCCGTTCGAAACTATTCATATCAGATGATTACTTTCCCATTTCTCTGATCCTTGCCTTCTTTCCCCTCAGACCCCGCAAGTAGTATAGCCGGGAACGCCTCACTTTACCGCGGTTTACCACTTCTATCCTGTCAATAACCGGTGAATGAAGAGGGAACGTCCTCTCCACTCCCACGCCATAGGACACCTTTCTCACTGTGAAACTGGACCGGCAGTCGCCCCTTCTTCTGCGAATAACAACACCTTCGAAGGCCTGAATTCTCTGCTTCTGTCCCTCGACAATCCTCACATAGACTTTCACCGTATCTCCCGGTTTGAAAGCGGGTATGTCCCCTCTCATTTGCTCTTTTTCTACCATTTCCAAAATGTTCATAGTACAAACCCCTTCTTAATGCGTAACTAATAATTTTTCCTTATTTCTTTGAGTATCTTTTTGTCCTCTTCAGACAGTTGAATTTTTTCCAATAAATCAGGCCGCCTCAAATATGTTCTCCTGAGTGATTCCTTCCTCCGCCATGTCTCAATTTCTCGGTGATTCCCCGACATAAGCACTTCAGGAACCGTCCAATTCCGGTAACAGGACGGTCGGGTATAATGGGGATACTCCAACATGCCGGTGGAAAAAGAATCAATGGATGCCGCCTCATCATTCCCAAGTACACCCGGAATCAGACGGGATACGGCATCAACCAAAACCATCGCCGACAATTCACCCCCTGTTAAAACATAATCACCGATGGAAATTTCCCTGTCAACCAGATGCATTCTTACCCTCTCGTCCACACCTTCATAGCGTCCGCAGATAAGTACGATTTGAGGATATGCAGCCATTTCCTCGGCTATTTTCTGACTGAAAGTCTCCCCCTGGGGTGTCAAAAGGACAACTAGGGCATTGTCTCTCACCGGCGCTATTGATACGAGAGCCCTGTCGATAGGTTCCACCTTCATGATCATACCGCCGCCGCCCCCATAAGGGGCATCGTCCGTCATCTTATGCTTGTCTTCAGCATAATCGCGGATGTTGTGAAGGCGTATCTCCACTAACTTCTTATCTTTTGCCTTTTTCAGGATACTGTAATTCAGTGGAGATTCAAACATTTCCGGGAAAATGGAGAGGATGTCAAACCTTTTCATGGCTTCTATAACCCTTCAAGCAGCCTCACAACCATTATACCCTGATCCATATCGATCTTGCGTATTACATCGGCAATGCCCGGAAGCAGAAGCTCTCTTTCATCTCCACGGCAAACGTAAACATCATTACTCCCGGTTGCAAATATAGACTCAATTCTACCGAGAACCCGGCCCTCTTCCGTAACCGCCTTAAGGCCTATAATATCCCGCCAGTAGTACTCGCCTTCCGGCAACTTTTTCAGCTTGTTTACCGGAATCAGCACCTGACAGCCCGCAATCGCATCCGCACTTTCGCGATCTTCAACGCCTTCAATCTCAAGGAAAAAACTTCTCCACTTGACCGTAATGGCCTTCAGTTTGAAAGGTCCAGTTTCATCTCTTTCCCGCTTTACATACACTTCGTCGATGGATTGAAGAACGCTATTCGACTCAAGATACGAGATGGCTTTCATTCGACCACTGAGGCCGCATGATTTCACGATCTTGCCAATTTCAAAGAACTCAGTCGAATTCATTCGATGATTTCTAAAACAGCCCTCTTGCGTAGTTTCGTTGATGCTGCACTCAAAATCGTCCTCATGGCTTTTGCGGTTCTTCCTTGCTTGCCGATAACTTTACCCAGGTCTTCTTTCGCAACTCTCAGTTCTATAACAGAGGTCTGTTCGCCAAGCACCTCTGACACCTCAACTAAATCAGGGTTATCAACCAAAGACTGAGCTATGTACTTGATCAAATCTTTCATCGTCACAACCTCCACTCGTTACTTATTCAGTGAACCCATTAGTAATATCGACTCAACCGTAAAACCATAAACGTTAGAATTCAACATGTGACCCCTATTACATCAATTATGATCTCGCTGCGATTCCTTTTTTCACAAGGATTTGGGATACCGTTAACGACGGTATGGCTCCCTTGGAAAGCCAATCAACAACGCGTTCTTTTTTTAGGATTATCTCTGCAGGATTTTTTCGGGGGTCATAACTTCCGACTATTTCCAGAAATCTGCCATCCCTTGGAGACTCGGAATCAGCTACCACAATTCTGTAAAAGGGCCTGCTCTTTCCACCAAGCCGCGACAATCTTATCTTAACCGCCATTCTTGTTACTAATCACCTCCTGAAAATTATTGTCACATCTTTAAAAATGACCTTATAATCTGCGTGAATATATATTATAATTTATTTTGTCATTAATTAAAAGGGTAAATTACCCCTGCGAAACATTTTCATGCCTTCCTTTGATGTCATTTTCTTCATTATTTTTCTCATCTCCGCATAATTTTTCAATAATCTGTTGACATCCTGCACTGTCGTTCCACTTCCCCTGGCTATTCTTTTTCTCCTCTCACCATCAATTATCAGGTAGTTCAGACGTTCCTTTCTTGTCATAGAATCGATTATGGCGACTGTCTTCACCAGTTCCTTCTCATCCGGCGTCGCATTTGCAAGTGCCTTGAGCTTCCCCAATCCCGGAATCATCCCGACAATATCCTGAATTGAACCCATCGACCTTACCTGTTTTAACTGGTCCCTAAAATTTTCGAGTGTGAATTCGTTTTTTCTAATCTTCTTTTCGAGTTCACGTGCCTGCTTTTCATCGACGGCAACCTGCGCCTTTTCGACAAAGGTCAGGATATCACCCATACCTAGGATGCGTGAAGCCAGACGTTCGGGATGACAAACCTCTAAGGCATCGATTTTCTCACCGACACCGATGAACTTGATTGGTTTACCGATCACCGCTTTCAGGGATAAGGCCGCACCACCTCTTGCGTCCCCGTCCATCTTGGTCATAATAACGCCGTCAATGCCGAGAAGCTCATTAAATTTACCCGCTACATTCACCGCATCCTGGCCCGTCATGGCATCCGCGACAAAAAGAATCTCCGACGGGTTAACTGCACCCTTGATCCTTTTCAGTTCATCCATCATTTCATTATCAATATGAAGTCTTCCGGCGGTATCAATAATAACGACTTCATAGCCATTGCTTCTTGCCTCATCAATAGCCTGGACACACATTCTGACCGGATCATGCACATCAACGGAGGTATATATTCCCACGCCTTT
>DASPQI010000162.1:0-4977 GCA_035625045.1 Syntrophales bacterium
CCCAGCCACTTCGGCGATTGGTGCCCGCAGTTCTGGCAAAAAAAAGTTGTTTTAATTTTCTTCAACAAAATAACCCTTGAAAAGCTTTAATTTAATGTAACCATATGTTTTTTTATCATAACAGTCAATATGAAACCAGCTCCAAAAAATCTTGAGTAATCATTTCAATACTGATATATTTCTAAAGCTTTTAATAAAATCAGGAGATAATGACGTATGCACAATCCAAATTTTAGTTCCGGCCCTTGCAGCAAGAGACCACATTGGAATCTGGAGGCGCTAAAGGATTCTCTTGTCGGCCGGTCTCATCGATCTTCCCAAGGAAAGGAAAAACTGGCCAAGGTCATTGCCGAAAACAAAGAAATTTTGAAAATCCCCGCTGATTATCTTGTCGGGATATTACCGGGATCGGATACGGGCGCTTTTGAAGCAGCCATGTGGACCCTTTTAGGACCCCGGCCGGTTACCGTCCTGGTTTGGGAGAGTTTTTCTGAAGGGTGGGCGACGGATATAACCAAACATCTAAAGCTGAACCCAACCATCATGAAAGCCGATTACGGTAAAATACCCAACCTGAAGGCCGTTAACTGGTCACATGACGTTGTCTTCGTTGCCAACGGCACTACCAGCGGCGTCAAAATACCCGACTGGAACTGGATTCCGGAAAACCGGGAAGGCTTGTCCCTGTGCGATGCCACCAGTGCCGTCTTTGCCATGGCCGTTGACTGGTCGAAAGTGGATGCCCTGACATACTCCTGGCAGAAATGTTTGGGCGGTGAAGCAGCCCACGGCATGCTCATCTTGAGTCCAAAGGCTGTTCAGCGCATCGAAACCTACGATCCGTCCTGGCCGCTGCCCAAAGTCTTCCGTCTCAAAAAAGGCGGAAAGATAGACAAGGCTATCTTTGAAGGAGATACCATAAATACCCCTTCCATGATCTGCGTGGAGGACTATCTTGACGCCCTCACGTGGGCAAAGCAGATAGGGCTTGAGGGACTTATTAAAAGAAGCGAAGCAAATCTCAAAATTGTAGAAGAGTGGGTCACGAATAATGATTGGGTTGACTTTCTCGCCGCTTCAAAAGAAACACGATCCAGTACATCCGTGTGTCTCTCTGTTACTGATGAAAAAGTAAAGAAGCTGTCGAAGGACGACCGGGCAAAGTTCCTGAAGAGTATCGCCAGCGAACTCTCCAAGAAAAATATTGCGCATGATATTAATTCTTACAGGGATGCCCCGCCGGGGTTCCGTTTCTGGTGCGGCCCGACTATCGAAACAAACGATATTAGGATAGCCCTGTCAGAAATGGAGAAGGTGTATTACCAGAAGAAGAAAGAGCTGTGATCAGTTTTTGATCATACTAATTTTTTGAGTCAAAACTGGATTCCCGCCGCCGCGGGAATGACAAAGAGGCATTCAATTAAGTCTCTCTTTATAAAGGGAAATTTAGAGGGATTTTGCAAAGGGAAGAAAAAATCCCCCTTACCCCCTTTAAAAAAGGGGGCGAGCAAAAATCACTTCGTATTAATTAATTTCAGGAGGATCATTTTTTATGAAGAAAGTTCTCGTGAGTGACACCCTGGCAGCAGAGGGTGTACAAATACTGAAGGACGCACCCGGTATTGAAGTAGACGTGATGACGAATCTTACACCGGACGAACTCAAAGGCGTAATCAAGGACTATGACGGTCTGGCCATAAGGAGCGCGACTAAGGTCACCAAGGAAATCATTGATCACGCAGAGAAGCTCGCTGTGATCGGGCGGGCGGGGATCGGCCTTGATAATGTAGACATCACCGCAGCGAGCAAACGGGGCATCGTCTGCATGAATACGCCAGGCGGCAATACCATCACTACAGGCGAACATACCATTGCCATGATGTTCGCACTCGCGAGAAAGATACCGCAAGCCACTGCGTCCATGAAGGCGGGAAAGTGGGAAAAGAATAAATTTATGGGGGCGGAGCTATACAACAAGACTCTCGGAATTATCGGCATCGGTCGTGTCGGTACCATAGTGGCCGACAGGGCTTTGGGTCTCAAGATGAATGTCATTGCCTATGACCCGTTTATCTCCCCGGAGGCAGCCGAAAAACTGGGAATCACACTCGTTACTCTGGACGAATTACTGCAGAAAGCTGACTTTATCTCAGTACACACCCCTATGACAAAAGAGACTAGAGGAATGATCAATGCAAATGCCTTTGATAAAATGAAGAAGGGCGTCTTTATCATAAACTGCGCCCGCGGGGGAATCATCAGTGAAAAAGACCTTATTGACGCCCTCAAATCCGGAAAGGTTGCCGGCGCTGCCATCGACGTCTTTGAAGAAGAACCGACTAAAAATACGGAGCTTCTTTCACTCAATAATGTAATAAGCACGCCTCATTTAGGTGCGTCGACAGACGAAGCCCAGATCAATGTGGCTATAGCTATTGCCGAGCAGATAGTTGACTTTCTTACCAAGGGAGAAATAAAAAATGCCGTTAATTTCCCGTCTGTCAGCGCCGAATTGCTGACCGTCATCCAGCCTTTTCTGGATCTTGGAGAAAAGCTGGGGAAATTCGAGGCGCAAGTGGTCAAAGGCGCCATCAAGGAAGTGGCCGTGGAATATAGCGGGGAAATCCTGAACTATAATGTAGCCCCTATTACACTTTCTCTCCTGAAAGGATTGTTGACGCCCATTTTGAATGAAAACGTCAATTACATAAACGCGCCGGTAGTTGCTAAAGAGCGCGGCATCAGGGTTGTTGAATCAAAGAGCAGCGAGGCGAAGGATTACACGAGCATGATATCTTTGACCATAAAGACCTCGGAAGAAACAAGCTATGCAGCGGGCACCATCTTTGGACGCCTTGATCCGCGTATCGTCAGGATCAACAAATTCACGGTCGAGGTTATACCGGAGGGTCACATGCTGGTTATATCCAACTATGACAAGCCCGGCGTAATAGGCAATCTCGGCACAACTTTGGGAAGTAACAATGTCAATATCGGGAGACTCCATCTAAGCCGGGAGCAGGTCGATAAAATGGCATTGGTTGTCCTGACGACAGATACAATGGTATCGGAAGATGTGATCGGCAAGCTCCGGAGCCTGCCAAACGTCATCTCGGTTGTTCAACTTGAGATGTAGACAGGGGAACTTCTCATGGCAAATGTAGCTGTAATCGGAACACAATGGGGTGATGAAGGCAAAGGGAAGGTTGTCGACCTTTATTCGGAAGATGCAGACGTGATTGCACGGTTTCAGGGAGGGAACAACGCCGGGCATACGATAGTCATAAAGGGCGAACAAACTATTCTCCATTTAATCCCGTCAGGGATATTACATGATAACAAGATATGTATCATCGGCAACGGTGTGATAGTCAACCCCAATGTTTTGCTTCAAGAGCTTGACGGTCTTAAAAGCAGGGGACTGTTACCCCCAAATACAAAGCTGTATATCAGTGAAAAGGCCCATGTAATCATGCCGTACCACTGGAGGCTTGATGTTGCCCGTGAGTCCCACGGCGTCGGCAAAAGAATTGGAACTACAGGCAGAGGCATCGGGCCGACCTATGAAGATAAGATTGCGCGGGTGGGAATCCGGATGTGCGATCTCCTTGATAAACAGGTATTCAGGGAAAAGCTCACCAGAAACGCCGAGGAAAAAAATTTCTACCTGACAAAACTCTTTCAGGAAGAGCCATTGGACGTTGAAGCGATCTTTGACGAATATTGTAAATACGCCGATCATCTAAGAGCATATGTTGCAGACACATCGATTATCATGAACGAGGAAATCAAAAAGGGGAAAAAAATCCTCTTTGAGGGCGCCCAAGGGTCGCATTTGGATATCGACCACGGCACATATCCCTATGTTACGTCATCAAACACCGTATCCGGAAACGCCAGTAGTGGAACCGGCATAGGTCCATCGGCAGTCGGCGCTGTTGTAGGCATCTGCAAAGCATACACCACGAGGGTAGGTGAAGGCCCATTCGTCACGGAGTTGAAAGGCGAAACAGGAGACAGGATACGAGATGTGGGACATGAATACGGGGCTACCACCGGCAGAAAACGCCGATGCGGCTGGCTCGACATGGTCCTCGTGAGACAGGCTGTAAGGACATCCGGTATAACGGGAATCGCCCTGACCAAACTCGATGTTCTTACCGGTCTTGAAAGGTTGAATATCTGCGTAGGCTACAAGACACAACATGGGGAATTCGCGGAATCTGTTCCTTCAAACCCCCGCTTCCTCGCACAGTGCGTGCCCGTGTATGAAGAGATGGAGGGATGGACGGAAGATATCAGCAAGGCAAGGCATATCAAGGAGCTCCCGAAAAATACAAGGCGGTATATTAAAAGACTGGAAGAGCTTGCAGGCACGAAATTGGTATTGGTTTCAGTGGGTGCAGGAAGGGAAGAAACTATTATCTTGAAAAACCCATTTGCCAAGTGACCTTTTTTCTTGACAACTTAAAAGACTTCTTAGTAAGAGAGCCATCTTTAAAATTAAATTAGGGGGGCCGTTAGCTCAGGTGGTAGAGCAGCGGACTTTTAATCCGTTGGTCGGGAGTTCGAGTCTCCTACGGCCCACCAAAGAATTCGATAAGTTAGCTTCCCTGGTAGCCTCTTTTATCCCCTCAAAATCCTCGACTGTGCCCGTGACTGTGCCCATCTGAGATTCGAGATAAATAGCCTGCTTTTGGGCTGCAATTTTTAGATCGGCCTCACTTACGATATTATATCGATCAAAAACTGATCTCGTTTTGTGTCCGGATATCTGCATTGCTACCCTTTCCGGGACTCCGGATCTCACGAGGTTGCGGACCGCTGATCTTCTCAAATCATGGAAAAGGAGCGTCGGTTTCTTACTCCGCTTTTCTTCTTCTACATCCTCGTTATCCCACGCCCAAAAGCCTGCCTCGATGCAAGCAGAGGCCCATGCCTTGTTAAAGCCCTTAATCCTATCAGTCCCGTCCTTGT
>DASPQI010000163.1:0-19459 GCA_035625045.1 Syntrophales bacterium
CATGGAGAGCTTACCGGCGTCATGGTTATAAAAAAATATTTTGACAAGAGGGGGGAAAAGCGAAAGCATATATTAATTCCCGATACCGCCCATGGTACTAATCCTGCCTCCGGTGCGTTGTGCGGATATCAGGTGGTAACCGTGCGCTCCAATGCAGATGGAGGCGTGGACATCGATCACTTACGAGAATTAATGACAGAGAATGTTGCCGGTTTGATGTTAACGAATCCCAACACTTTAGGTCTCTTTGAACGTAATATAGAAAAAGTTGCTCAAATTATTCATGGTAAGGGGGGCCTTTTATACTGTGACGGCGCCAATGCCAATGCTTTTATGGGGATTACAAAACCGGGCGGTCTTGGTTTTGATGTAATACAGCTCAATCTACACAAGACGTTCTCAACCCCGCACGGTAGCGGTGGTCCCGGCAGCGGCCCTGTGGGAGTAGCGAAGAGTCTGATTCCGTATCTGCCCATACCGAGGGTTGTGAAAAAGGGAGAATGTTATGATTGGGACTATAATTTTCCGGACAGTATTGGACGGGTAAGGGCCTTTTATGGTAACTTTAATGTAATGGTAAAAGCTTACACGTATATCCGTTCTCTCGGACCGCATGGTTTGAGAAGGGCGAGCGAGATGGCTGTCCTGAATGCCAATTATGTGAAAGGACGTTTAAAGGATTATTATGACCTCGCTTATGACCGGATCTGCATGCACGAATGTGTTTTTTCGGGAAAACGGCAAGCCAGGGAAAGTGGTGTCCATACATCGGATATTGCCAAGCGTCTCCTGGATTATGGCTATCATCCGCCGACCATATACTTCCCATTGATCGTACCGGAGGCCATCATGATCGAGCC
The DNA here is from genome assembly GCA_035625045.1 of Syntrophales bacterium. Lineage (GTDB taxonomy): Bacteria > Desulfobacterota > Syntrophia > Syntrophales > UBA2185 > DATKLL01. Next base: position 861 of record DASPQI010000163.1, read on the forward strand.
GAACGAAACAGAAAGCAAGGAAACTTTGGATGCCTTCTGCGACACCATGATTACCATAGCAAGAGAGGCAAAGGAAAATCCGGATATGGTCAAGTCTGCTCCTCTTACTACTCCGGTAAGGCGCCTGGATGACGTAAAGGCAGCCAGGGAGCCTGATGTATGCTGGCCGGGCAGGTGCTAGAGGACATCATACGAGCAGGGTAAATCTGCATTAAGAAGGATAATATGGAGAGAGACAGGATAATTAAAAAACTTAAAGATATAAAGGATCCGAAAGAGAGAGATAGAATCATCTGGGCTCTCGCGGGGAAGGAAAAGGATGAATTGACCGGGAGGCCGGATGCAGTGAAGCCGAAAATAACTGCTCAGGCTCCACCTCCGGAACGGGCAAAAAGGCTTCCCCAGGCACCTTTGAATGCCCGTAAACTTCTCAATTATGTCGTGCCCGGCTTTTTTCTCTTTTTTGGTCTTGTGAATCTCATACAGGCAATAATGCAGTATCACCTTACGGGGCAGCTTGATGCAGCTATTCCTCAGCTCATAATGGGGACAATATTTTTACTGTTCGGCATTATTGGTATATTTAAGGCTAAGAAGCGGGTTCAAAGCTCAGATGAAGATCAAACGGAAACCTGAATGGCTAAAAGTAAGACTCCCCTCATCACAGGAATTCAAGCATGTTAAGGGGATCCTGTCCAATTTAAACCTACACTCCATCTGCCAGGAGGCGCACTGTCCCAATGTAACTGAATGTTTTAATTCCGGGACGGCCACTTTTTTAATTCTGGGTAATATCTGCACCCGTCACTGTCTTTACTGTAATGTACAACATGGAGAACCCGAAGGGGTGGATGATAATGAACCGGTTCGGCTTGTCAGGGCTGTTGAAGAACTGGGACTTCAGTATATTGTGATTACATCGGTCACACGGGATGATCTGACCGATGGAGGTGCGAAGGTATTTGCTCGATGCGTAGAAAGGTTACATCTGGTGATACCGGGATGCAAGGTAGAAGTCCTTATCCCGGACCTTCGGGGCAAGTGGGATGCCCTTGAATGCATCATCGAAAGCAGTCCCCATGTAATTAATCATAATCTGGAAGTTGTCCCCGCATTATTCAAGGATCTTCGACCCCAGGGAGATTATCGAATATCTCTGGAATTACTCGATCGAGTGCATCGGTACAGTGAAAATAGAATCGTTACCAAATCCGGATTTATGGTGGGTTTTGGAGAGGGCTGGGACGACATTCTGGGTCTGCTCCATGATCTGGCAGCGGTTCACTGTGAAAGAATAACCATTGGACAGTACCAGCAGCCGACACGCAATCACTGGCCTGTCATTAAATATTACCACCCCGATGAATTTGAAATGATCAAAGAGAGGGCGTATAAAATGGGATTGAAGTATGTCGAAGCGGGTCCTCTTGTGCGCAGCTCCTATCACGCAGCAGAAACAAGATGCAGTTGATTCCATTATAATCAACGTATGTTAAAATAAGCGAAGTTTGGGCATTTAAGATTCATTTTTTTGATTTTTTAAGGGGATAATGTAGTTGTTCCCACTTGTGGGAGTGGGGGGTGCTGTCACCCTCTGGAGGGGGCCGGGGGAGGTATGAGGTGTAGAGGTGGACAGGCACCTCGCCTGTCTGCGTTATTTATTGTTGATGCATAACTGACTTAACAATTTATTATGTCTGATAAGTACGATATTATCGTTATTGGCGCCGGTCCGGGCGGCCATGCCGCGGCTGAACAGGCCGCAAGACATGGCGCGAAGGTTGCGATTATTGAGAAGAATCAATGGGGCGGCACATGCACCCACCGGGGCTGTGTTCCGACAAAAGCGCTGCTGGCCTGCAGTAAGCAATACATGAACATCAAGAAACTGAAGCGCCTGGGCATTTCTACCGGGGAAGTCTCAGTCGATTATACCGCAGTGAAGCGTCACCAACAGCAGATGGTTACCATTTCATCCCTGGGTGTACAGAAATCTTTAAAGGATGCAGGTGTTGACCTGATGTACGGCGAAGGAAAGATCACAAATCCTGGAGAAGTGTTATTAACCCCGCCGCAGGGTGATGCACAACTCCTGGTTGCTGATAATATCATTGTTGCCTGGGGTTCTGAACCGTTGCTCCCGCCTAATATCAAACCATCTCAACGTATTTTAACATCTGACAGCTTTCTTGCTCTGAACACTTTGCCGGAGTCTGTTATCATCGTCGGGGGAAGCGTGATCGGCGTGGAATTCGCGACCTTCCTTGCCGAGTTCGGAGTTAAAGTGACCGTTGTCGAACTCCTGGACCAAATAATTCCCTGTGAGGATGAAGAGGCCGCTGCCTTCTTAAGGCAGGAGCTGACCCGCCTGGGAATAGCCATCCATACATCGGCCAGGATGGAAACACTCCAAGAGGTCCCCGATGGAGTTCAATTGAAAGCAATTCAAAATACACAGATATTAGAATTGAAGGCAGAGTATGTCCTGATTTGTACAGGTAGAAAACCGGTTTTGCTCTTTGATGAATTGAATCAGTGTGGCATCGAGTATGATAAAAAGGGTATAATAATAAATGAGAATCAAAGAACCAGCAGAGAAGGCATCTATGCTGTAGGTGACATCACCGCGGGTGTAATGCTCGCGCACCGGGCAATTCAGCAGGGCAGGGCTGTTGCCGGTTATCTCAGGGGTGATCGCTCTATTAAATACAGGGAGGAGGCAATACCCTCTGTCGTATATACTCATCCGAGTGTGGCCCGTGTCGGGCTTACCGAGAGGCAGGCATCGGAAAAGGGTTTAAACGTGGAGACAAAAAGGGCGGAATACGCAGCCAATATCATGGCCAGGACGGAGCTTAAAGGGAATGGTTTTGTGAAAGCGGTCTTTTGCGAAGACAGGTTAATCGGTGTGACCATCATCGGGGATGACGCCGGTGAGTTAATTGCTCCGATGAGCCTGGCTGTAGCAAATGAGATGGGCAGGAAGGAATTGAAAAAGTGGATTATTCCTCACCCCACTCTTAGTGAAATATTGCATCTCCTTTGATTCAATTTTTTCTTATGAAAAAAGTAGTGACTTTAATAATAGTATTCGCTGTCTCTTCCGTTTTTTTAATAGCGGATGTGTATGGAAAAACAGGAAGCAGGGAAGAATTCATACGTGAACCCATATTTAACAGCAATATCTATTTTTTCGAATCCGGCAAAGGGCATGCTAAGAACGTTGTACTGATACATGGAATCGGAGATGAAGGTGCCGGGATATGGAAGAACCTTATACCTAAGCTCGAAAATAAATTTCATGTTGTTGCCTTTGATCTACCCGGGTTTGCGCGTTCAAGCAAGGAAAATGATCTATATTCTCCCCAAAACTACGCCGCATTTGTCAACTGGATCGTAAAGAAATACACAAAGGGGCCTCTATACATCATAGGACATTCACTGGGAGGGGCGATTGCCCTTTATTATGCGGGCACATATCCGGAAAATCTGGAGCGCATTATTATTGTAGACTCAGCAGGGATACTTAACCGTTCAGCATTCATCAAGAAATTCATCAAGGTGGAGCCTAATAAATTTCTGGACATGATGCATATACCGGCTTCAACAATACAGAACTTAATGATCGCAAACCTTGAGAGCATGGATAAAGGATTCAGGGATGAAGCGGGCAGCAGTTCATTGAGTACTGAATTACTGAAAAAAAAGCTGTATAGCGGTGATCCTGCTAAGACAGCCGGGATGGTTTTGCTTAACACCGACTTCAGCAATATCATCGATAAAATAAAAGTGCCGTCGCTCATAATCTGGGGTGAGAAAGATCCCGTGTCGCCTTTGCGGACCGGACGGCTTCTGGAATGGATGCTCCCGGATTCTGATTTGAGGATAATGCCGGGTCTCGGCCATTGTCCGATGGTTGACCGCCCGGTTGATTTCAATAAGATAATCATGGACTGGATTACCGTTCCTGTTAAGAAAAAGGAAATTAAGACGCCTTCATTCACGGGAGATAAAATATTTAAGTGCGAAGGCAAAGACTGTGTAATATCCAACGGTGACTATGATCGGATAGAAGTAAAAAACAGCAACGAAACCCGGATTGTTGGCATAACTGCGAAACATATATACATTGAAAGATCAATCGTATCTATTGAAAGCAGCTATATAAAATCCAGGGATGTCGGGATAAAAGCAATAGATTCCGTCGTGAATTTGAGCGGATGCAGCATAGATTCTGACGTCGCAGTACTCACTTCCAGCAGCAGTGTGGATATGGCCGGAGTTAGGCTTACGGGCAAGACCGCAGCTGTTAAGGAAGCGGCGCTGAAATCCGAGGACATGTCCACAATTATTTTCTCGGTCAGTAAAATAAAAAGTCCTTTTAACGATGGCTACAAGCACGAGATAAAGCTGGTGACGGAAAAAAATCCATATTAACTGATTTTTGTTGCTTCAAATCTGAAAATCTGTAAAGGTACGTTTAACGGAACCTGCTCCAGGTTTCGAATAGACTCTGAGATCATATATGGGAAGCGAAATAAGAATTAAGCCGCAGAAAACAAATTTTGATTTGATCGTCCCCAAAATCCCATTTTTAGCCTGCCTTTCAGAAACTGAATTGGCCGACTTCAAAAACGTTGTCATTGAAAGACAATTCTCAAAAAATCAGATCATCCTTTACGAGGAAGATACGCCCAATTATTTCTATTTTGTTTATTCCGGCAAGGTGAAGGCAGTCCAGCTTAGCGCCGATGGCCAGGAACGGATTCTCGCGATTCGTAAAAGAGGTGATTTCTTCGGGGAAATGGCCATTCTCGATGGGTTGACCGCACCGGCCACAGTTGTTGCAATAGAAGACACGAAGGTCGGTTTTGTATCCAAAAAAGATTTCGAGAACCATTTATTAAAGAACAGAAAGGCCCTTATGGAGATTATTGCCATGCTCTGCGCGAGGCTGAGGGACGCATGGTTAATGCTTAGGGTATTAAGCTTTGCGGATGCCGAGCAGCGCATAAGAGTGGTGCTAAAAAATATTGGCAACCAGTTCGGGGTTAAAGATCAAAGAGGAATAATTATCAATTTGAGATTGACCCACAAGGACATCGCGGAACACGCAACTACGGCGAGAGAAACAGTAACTCGTTTTATCAAACGGTTCATCCAATCTGGTGAGATTGAATTGCTGGAAAATAAATATATCCTTCTCAAACCTGCCTTCCTGGAAAAAATTGACGTTTAGTTTTTATCGCGTTTTTAACTCGCCCGGTTTGAGCAGTGCGTAGGTAAGCCTCATTACAGGCGTGGGCACATTGTGCTGGGCGCCCATACGTACGACAACACCTATCATTGATTCCAGTTCGGAACGTTTACCGGCCTCCACATCACGCTGCATAGATGGTTTTATACCGGGTGAGCTCCCATCAATAAACGCAAGTGTTTTGGCGACCACGTCTGCGTCAAGTGAGATACCTTTAGCATTAGCTACTGCTGCCACTTCGCTAAGTGCATTGATCAGTACGGTGCGCGTTTCCGGCACACTGCGATATTCGCCGAATGTCACGCGTGTCAGGCATCCCATGGCGCTGACTGATGAGATAAATACGAACTTTGTCCACAGGACTTTTAGTATATTATCGCTCACTTCAACTGTCGCACCTGTGGCCTGCAGTGCTTTATAGACTGCATCCAGCCGCGGTGTCAACTGGCCGTTGAATTCGCCTATTGCGATACGGCGGAACTGGCTGTATTGGCCAATCACGCCAGGTTCTTCAATTGCTGCAGAAAGCCATGTCGCACCGCCTAGCATGTGCTCCATACCTACAACGGCACCTATGCGATCCGCCGCGTCTACGCCGTTCTGGAGCGACACCACTACTGTGTCCTTACTGACGATGGGTTTGATTAACTTGGCAGCTTCGTCAGTCTGGTAAGTCTTTGTCGCAAAGAGTATGAAATCGACTGGTCCTATTCGAGAAGGTTCATCGGTTGCCTTAGCCGGCGAAACGGTAAAATCGCCATGAACACTTTTAATCTGAAAACCTTTATCAAGTATGGCCTGTAGATGTTTCCCGCGCGCGATGAACGTCACATCCTGCCCCGACTGCGCAAGCAATCCCCCATAATATCCTCCAACCCCGCCGACTCCCATAATTGCAATTTTCATATGTGCCTCCTATGCAAATGAACAGTGATATATTTGACCCTCATATCAGACATGCAGCAATCTTAAAATGTTCTTGCATACAATATTTTCAAAATCCTTTTTACCTAAATTTAACCGGATAAGTTCCTGAAGTTCGCTGCCGGGATTGCCGAAGGGAAAGTCACTGCCAAAAAAGAGCCTGTCGCTACCGTACCTGTCCAGGAACTTCTTGATCTCCGGCCCTGCGGCAAGTGCTGTGTCAGCAAATATGGTATTATTATCCCAGATACCTGATCTGAATAACGCGGAGAAACTGCCGTTCAATCCACCCATATGGGGAATAATAATCGGGGTCCTGCCATTTACCCTTTTAATGAAAGACTGGGTGTTCTCAAAAGATTCTTCAAGGACAACAGGAAGCTGCAAACGGTAAACTTCCTGCAGAAACGCCTCACAGAGGGGATCGTCATAATGGTAGACAGGTTCATATTCGTGACGGTGCCACTTGACCGCCCTGTAACCTTTTTTAAGCTCATCCTTCCGGAAGTCGTTCCACACAAAGTAGTAGGAAAATATATTTTCATGAATCTGCTGTATATCGAGCAAGTATTGATTGGCTCGCTGTCTGCATGTAACCCATGCAGTGTTGTCTTCAAAGTCATAGTTATAACGGTCATAGATATCCTCTACGGGAGCAAACAGGCATGCCCCTTGGATTCCCGCCGCATTAAGGTATTTCCTTATGACTTCAAAAGGCAGATTTGCATTCTGGATACCGCAGTGCATATGTGAATCTATAATTTTCATTTCTATCATTACGTTTACATTATCAGAAGTAAGGTGGAAGGATCAAGAACAATGAGGCAGTTTGTTGTCGCAGATACCTGTGCAGTTCCCTCGCGGAGCGGGTATTATGAAACACAAAACCCCGCTCTCCTGTAAATATGAAAAGCGGGGTTTTACAGAACCGTAAAAATAACAACTGCTGTACTTAATCTTGATTACTTCTTGGCTTTTGCTGCCGGCTTTTTAGCAGTCTTCTTTGCAGCGACTTTCATCTTTTTTGCTTTAACAGCAGCAGCCTTGCCCTTCACCATGGGTTTTTTCTTGCAGCAGATGATCTCGCCGACGGCGCAGCCGCACGCCTCATCGACGGCAACTACAAGACCGCATACCTCACAAGTCAACAAATCACCTTTTCTTAAAACTGCCATGTCCTTTCCCTCCTAAAAATATTTCTTCACTTGGCCTTTGTGAGAGTTAAAAATTAACCGCATATAAATATATTTACACAACAAAATATTATTTATCAAGAAATTATATGATGATTTGTATTTTTAAAAAATTAGATGCGGATTATAATTCCACCTCGATTGGCAAAGACTCTTTTGCGTTTACAAAGGTATGCTCTTAAAGAAATCTCTGATAATTGCCGCAATTTTTGAAGGCTGTTCCATAGGGATGAGATGTCCGGCATCTGCAACAATTATGTGAGACGACTTTGGTAACATGGCAACTGTGCGTTCCAGGTCAATATAATTTTTGCTGTCGGTGTTCTCTCCTTCGATAACGAGGACAGGGCAGGAAATCTTCGAGAGGAGCGGCCATATGTTGTAATGCACACCGCCGATAAACAGGGCGGCCTCTGTTTTGGGTGAGCAGACCAGTTCAATTCCGCCCTCTTTTCTTCTTTTCATTCCATATGTAATATACAACTCGATCATTTCCTCTGTCCAGTTCTTAAAGAGCGCTTTTGATCGGAGATAGCCCATAGCATCAGATGGATTCTTCCAGTGATTCTTTCGTTTCAAGGCTCTGGCAGCCAGCGGATGATCTTTGGCAGTAAGATGAATGCGGTAGATATCCTCTCGCAGGAAGATAGGTTCAATCAGGATCATAGCCTTTGCCTTCACGCCATACAGGGCATGTGCAATCATCGAAACTGTAGCCCCCATGGAGTGTCCCACCAGAAAGGGATTCTCGATATTATTTTTGTGGCAGAGAGCGGCAATATCTTTGGCGACTGTCATCCAGTGGAGACCGCCCTTTTCAGCATCTGCTTTCCGGTAGTCGCAGATGTAGGGCGCGACGATCCTGTATGATGGGAATAACTCTCGTGCAATCGGATGCCACAACCATGGCAGGAATCCCGTTGCATGAAGGAGAAGCAGAGTTGGGCCCCGGCTGTCATACAAGAGATACGGCAGATCGGCATCGCCGACATCCTGAGTCATTAATACAGGTTTTTCAGGGTTATCTTTTTTGACGGTCATATCAACTTCTTCCCATTCTAAGCCGGGAGAACATGAATGCTGATATCATGTAGAGCACTACAGCTATCAGGATGATAGATTTAAACCCGCACGCTATAGCAACAAGCAATGTCATCGAACTTCCTATGACGGAGAAAAAACCGTTGATGCTCCAGGCCCAGGGAATAAGGCCTTCTCTCCCAGGGGTCAATTCGCTGAGCCCCGATGGGAAGGGAATACCCATGGGAATGGCAAGCGGCGCTATGATCAGGCTGCATGAAATCATCCTAAGCCACAGAGGGAATCCGGAAAGAATGCTCTGAAGCCATCGGTCGCCGGTCAAGAAAATGAGGCCGGCAATGCCTATGATAAGGACAGACCAAAATATTTGCTTTGACTTTAACGGACTGACTTTTCCGGCAATCAAGCTTCCTGTCCCTGAATAGACGAGGAAGGAGCCAATCACGACGCTTGCAGAAAAGATAGGGTCGTAGAGATAGCGTATGAACTGCTGAAACAGGGATATTTCTAAAAACATATAAGCCATTCCCAAAGAACCGAAATAAATGATAATAGATATGAGCCCACTTCGGGATTGAAGAACAAAGGGTATAGGCGCCAGGATGAAGGTCATGCCCAGAAGAAAAAGAATGCACGCCGCTATCCACACTAGTATATATCCCAAATCGAGGAAAGGAATCAGGACACGGTCAGATGATTTGAAATAATATTTTGCCATATCAATCTTAAAAAAATGAGAAAAGAAGGGTCTGTCATCCGTAGCCGGTTTAACATAAAACGGATAAGTTTCGTAGAATTTTTCTCTTTCAGGTGATAACAATTTGTTTGCAGCGGAATAAAAGATGTCTTCATCGAGCTTGTTGAAGATATTGGTTTCCGTTTCCTTAACCCCCGGGCAGTAGGAAATATCGATGAGCCGGCTTTTACAGAATTCCCTGACGGCTGCTATGTCTCTTTTGTCAAAGTCGCCTTTTTTTACCAGGACAGTAGCGGTTTGCCAGCTTCTGATCATGACTATCGATTGAGCAGGGACATTTTTCTTTTGTCCCTCTATAGCCTCAATTGCCGTGGCGAGGATTTTGATGTTATCGCGTGGAGGATTCTTGATCCAAGTGGAGACGCTCAGTATGCCTCCCGGTGTGAGACGTTCCAGGCAGGCCTCTATCGCTTCCGTAGTAAAAAGATAATTTTCATTGAGGGAATAAACACCGGCAGAAGCAGTTCCCACAGATTCTAGCAGGCTTATATTGATAAGGTCAAAGTGCCGTCTTGTCCTCTGCAGATATCCCCGGCCCTCTTCAATAAGAACATCGATATTTTCGGCATTATATACGTTTCCACTGAATGTCCTGTAAGCTTCCTGCATAAGATGAACAATGTCGGCGTTCATTTCCACAACGGAGACGCTCCTGGCTTTGTGATAACCGGCATTGAGGATTTCCGTTCCGGAGCCGCCGCCGATAATTAGTACATCGGGGTGCTTTAAAAGCTTATATGCGAGAGAGTTTGTCCGGTAATCCATAAAATGAATATCATTTAAATCTCCGCTGAACTCATTAACGGCGCCGACAGTGTTTCCATCCAGGAAGAGTCCCTTCTGCCGCGGCAGGGGGTATGGACAGTTTAAGCTCAAGTCAGGGAAATAGTGGTAGGCGGGGCTGGAAAGTACGGTAACCAGACCGAGGGGTCCGAAGACTTCCATCTCTTTTTTTGCGTCCAGGAGATTTTCAGCCTGGGCGAGATCTTTGAAACTGCTCATAGGAAGGGGTATGAGGCCAAACAGGAAAACATAGAGCAGTATCATTGCGACTCCGCAAGTGCAGGCGATACCCTTCCTGATACGACCCGTACTTATGCACAGGGCTGCGCATATTGTAATCATCGAAATGAAAAACATGATTCCATAAGGTCTGATATGCAGTAAGGTTAAAAGAACGATCAGGCTCCCCATACCTGAACCTGTCAAGTTGGCAAAGTAGATCCTGTGCATGTAACCGGGTGCGGCTACGAAACTTAACCCGATACAAAACGCGCCTAAGAAAAAGGGGACTAGGATGGAAAGGCTTAATATGAGGAGGCGGATAATTTCATATTTTTGCCAGATAATCATCAGCGGATTGAAGGCAACTGCCCTGTTCAGGTAGATGTTCATCCAGATCGACAACGCGAAGATAAGGGGACAGAGAAACAGAACTAACGGAAAGTGATCCTTTAACCATCTTTTAAAAAGAAAAATAAAGGTGCCGCTTGCCCCGAAACCTAACAGGGCGATGCTGATGATTAGATAAGCAAAATGGTACCAGTATTGTATGGAAAACATCTTGACCAGGAGAATCTGGTAGGAGATCAGGGTGGCAGAAATCAGAAAGACGGATATCTGAATTCGTTTTAACGAGGGCCAGGCGTTCATATGTTAATTATGACTTCCAGTGAGTGGAACGAATCGCACGGGTATCAGGTTTCTGGTTGTTATGTTGCCGTCCTTGTCCTTGCTGACCAGGATGAGATTCTGAACTGTGAAGGAGCCTCCCACCGGTATGACCATCCTGCCGTTATTTTTAAGCTGTTTGAGCAGGGGCGGCGGGATGTGCCCGGCCGCTGCGGTGACAATGATCGCATCAAAAGGTGCATATTTATTCCAGCCGTAATAACCATCCCCGATCCCTACTTCGACATTATCGTAGCCTAAATTTTTCAGGCGAATGGCTGCCGATTTTGCTAGTTCAGAAATGATCTCGATTGTGTAGACCTGCTTGACAACAGGTGAGAGAACTGCCGCCTGGTAGCCGGATCCGGTACCCACTTCTAAAACCGTACTGTTCTTATTCAGTTTCAGAACCTCTGTCATGTAAGCCACAATGTATGGCTGGGAAATGGTTTGTCCATATCCTATGGGCAGTGGGTTGTCGTCATAAGCACTGGCGATATACTTATCAGGGACAAATTTATGGCGCGGGACGGACTTCATAGCCCGGATCACGTCAGCATCATTGACACCCCTTTCCATGATCTGGGTTCTTACCATCGATATCCTCTGATCGAGAAAGTCGTTGTCATCGAGTTTCTCTGCAAAGACGCGGGTTTCTGACGATAGTATTGATAAAATAGTGAGGGTGATGACAATAAATAGAGATATGTGTAAGACCTCAGCGGTCTTTTTTATGAATATACTAATCATTTGATAATCGCGTAAAAAGAATTAACCGCAGAAATGGCATAGATTGTTTCACTTTGCCGTCTATCCTCTGCTAGATTTTCAACTTTTTACGGGTTCATCAACAATAAATCAGAAAACGAATACCGCGGCGGCAACGACGGTGGTATATCCTCCATTCTTCACAATCGCAGACTGTGTCACATTGCGAGTTCTGACAATCTTCCCGCTGATTTTGAAGATCTCTTTTTTCTCATCCCAGCTTTCATCGACATTAAAGTCGATGCCCAGTGTTGATGCCAGCATAGCCGCAGCGAGGTCTTCGGCATAGTCTCCTGCCTGTTTCTCCGTCTGACCGTAGGCATGGTGCTCGCTGATATATCCGTAGGATGCTTTATCTGCCGGAATGGCGCATCCAACGGAAGCGGCCAGAAGTCGCTTCGGTTCATTGCTGCAGCAGCGGCTCAAGACACAGAAGGTCAATCCGCCAGGCACCATTTCTTTCAGGCCCTGTGTTTTTGAGACCATCTTGCAGCGAGGCGGAAAGATACTCGATACCTGAACAAGGTTGAACATCTCTATGTCTGCGTCTCTCAGTGCCCGCTCGAATGAGTGGAGTTCATCCTTATGTGTACCAACACCCTTTGTAAAGAAAATCTTTGTGGGAACAAGATGTTTCATTTCCCCCCTCCTAAAATTCATTGTCCCCTTTCGCGATGTGAGCGGTGATATTTATGGTATGACATTAACAGCGTATACAAGGGTATTGGTTGGCTCATTATCAGCTTGTTAGGTTTATGTCAATACCAAGGATGATTAACTTGTAAAAAGTCACATAACAGAGAATTTTAGACGACCTTGTTAAAAAGCTCCAGAGGCAAGGCGCGCAAATTCCGAGGAATGAGGCGCGTACATAGGCGTACGCCGCAGTGACGAGGGATGCAGCGCAACGCAGCATATGGACTTTTTACGAGGTCGTTAAGGATGATTATTTCGTCACTCCTTTCTTCAATGTTACAAAGAAGGTCATTTCTCCTCTCTTGATTAAAAGTAATACTGTTCCTCCTTCGGTATCTTTTTTAATTTCGTTTAAAAAATCTTTAATGGAGGAAATTTTTACTTTATTAATCTGGAGAATAATGTCCTGAATCTTCAATCCGGCATCATCAGCAGGGCTTCCCTCCTGTATCTGGGTGATAATAACTCCAGTTTGATCGACTAGTCCAAAATGTTTTGCCAACTCCGGTGTAATTTCTTGAACTGCCATGCCGTAAAACTCGCCGATCTTGCCTCTGCGTGCAATTTCTTTTTCTTCTTTTCGTTCGCCGACAGTCACCTCAAATGTCTGTGACTTCCCGTCGCGTACAATTTTGACCTTCACCTTTTCTCCAACCGTCAGGGCAGCAACAATTCTCATAAGTTCGTGCGTATCCTGGATTTTTATACCGGCAATCTCGATAATTATATCTCCCGTTTTAATACCGGCCTTGTCTGCGGGATCACCCTCAAAGACATGGCCCACCAGGGCGCCTTTAGTGTCCTTAAGCTTTAAATTTTCGGCGATATCTTCTGAAATATCCTGTATGGAAATTCCCAGCCAGCCGCGGGTAACACTTCCTTTTGTTTTGAGATCGGCAAGAATACTTTTTGCCGTGTTAATGGGTATGGCAAATCCTATCCCGTGTCCTTGAGCGACAATAGCAGTGTTGATACCGATGACTTCACCATCAAGGTTGAATAGAGGGCCGCCGCTGTTGCCTGGATTTATGGAAGCATCCGTCTGAATGAAATTATCGTACGGTCCTGAACCTATGACACGTCCCTTGGCACTAACTATTCCCGCCGTGACAGTGTATTCCAGACCAAAAGGGTTGCCGATGGCAAAAACCCAGTCTCCCGTCCGTAATTTGTCAGAATCACCAAATTTTACAACGGGAAGGCTATTTTCCGGGTTGATCTTTATCAGGGCTATATCGGTGGTAGGATCCTTACCTTTGACTTCTGCATCGTATTCCTTGCCGGTAGAAAGTTTAACCTTAATCTTGCTGGCTTTTTCAACAACATGATTATTGGTAAATATATAGCCGTCACTGGAAATGATGAATCCTGATCCAAGACTTCGCTGCTTAAATTCTCTTTCAGGCGCGTCTTCAAAAAACCTTCTGAAAAAGTCATCATTACCGAAGAACCTCTGAAAAGGCATTTCATTTCCGAAGGGACTACCCTGCCGACCTTTTACAATCGTGGTTGTGCTGATATTTACCACTGTGGGTCTCCATTTTTCCACCAGGTCAGCCAAAGATGCAGGTGCACCTGCTGTTTTTCCGGCCGCAGCGGCAAATGCCTGATCAGCAATCGGTTCCTCGGAAAATAAAGTAGAGTTTATAAAAGGGATTGAAGGTAAAAAAACCAGAAAAATAATTAAGAGAAATTTTACGGACTTGCTAACCATGATTATTGATTGAACCTCCACGAAGTTTTAAATTTTGCTACCATGTCGAAATAAACTTACCCCCATAGCAAGCTATGAGGTTTCGGAATCGGATATCGTACCCCAAAATTTTTTGATGGGATATCCGGTTTGATATGTTTTATTGCTGCTTTAATAATATAAGATGGGGGACAATGTCCCCCATCTTATCAGAATAATGTTGTATAGCCGATAACTATCGGCCATTATACACCTCAGGAACCACCATAACCGATTGTTACTTTATCGCCCTCCAGAATGACCGGAACTTGCCGAGTGCCGCCAGTGAGCTTAAGCATCTCCTGCAACTTGGCGCTATCGGCTTTCACATCAACATACTTTGCCTTTTTCCCATATGCCGACCTGGCCTGGTCGGTATATGGTCAACCACCCTTGCCGTATATTGTAATCTCTTCCGCCATGACGTTTCTCCTTTATCACATCTCAGTCAGAACAGAAAGTCCTCTCTCACCGACGAGTATAATCTCGGTATGGGTAAGACGGGTGGCTATTACTTTTGCGGTGGCATGCATGAATTTAAAACCTAGGGCCTTATCTGCGTTTAGAATTTCTCTCAGTTTTGCTGCGTCAAAAATAATTAGTGTCGAATCATCAATGCATCGAGCCCCTAGGGTATAGATATAAGGTTCGACGACTGATGACCATCCCATGGCTTCACCTCTCGTTACAATATCTACGGTAACCTGCATCGGAGGTCTTTGCGGTCCAACATAAGTCTCCAATGTCATGAGGATCTTTCCCTCTTCTAGCAGGGCAAGGTTTTTCGCCGGGTCTCCCTTTTTGTAAATCTGGACACCGGCTTTAAAAGTCTGTTCAGTAGCAATATCAGCAAATTTCTTTAACTCGCTATCACTGAACCCTTTGAAAAAACTGAAATTCTTGAGCAGATCTACCGAAACCATGTGTCATTCCCTCCTTTCTGAAAAAAAGATACATGTTTTGGTGTTTTTGCTCTTTCACCACCTCTATCCTTTTACGTTAATGATACCAATCTTTTGATGTAAATGCCATAAAAATATCTGTTAAAATACTTTAATAAAAGGTCAGTGGAAGGTACATAAAAGTATTGCATTCATTGGAAAAAATGCCTATATACAAAAATAGTATTATGGTTTGATATGCTGTTATTTATGAGATTAAATAATATTCTTACATTTCTTGTCCTTATTTTTCTCTTCTATGCATGTGCAGGAGTTCCTGAGACAATCAGAGATATCCGGGAGCTCAATCAGGATCACATGTATTATATAGATAGATCTGTTTCCAATCGTGGGCTGGTGCCTGTCGCTTATCAAAAAAAGATGGATGCCGATTATGACTCCCAATATTTTTCTCCCTGGCACCGTGAGAAACCGCTCTATCGGCTGGATATTGTTGAATCGGGATTTAAGAAATATGGAAATAATTTAGGGTATGGTGAAAATAAAAGGAAACATGAAGAGTCGTGGATAAAAAATTTAGCTGCCAACGCCCGTCTGGAGGATTATCCGAACAGCAGTTTGATGGCCATCACGATCGATAATGCTGATTTGAGGGTTCTTCCTACTCATAAGCCCCATTTTTATGATCCCGATAGTTCTTATCGGGGATATCCATTTGATAACCTTCAAGAGTCATCCGTTGCGGCAAACACCCCCGTTTTTATATCCCATGTGTCAAAGGATAAGGCCTGGGTTTTGGTTGAGACACCATATGCTGTAGGATGGATATCGGCAAGAAGTGTGGCCTCTGTGGATGAAAATTTCGTGAAAACATGGGAAAGGGACCGGTACGCAGTTATTATAAAGGATAAAATCCCGGTATATGATGAAGAAGGACGTTTTCTTTTCAAAGCACCGTTAGGATCAGTATTCCCAAAAATTGGTGAAGACGCGAAAAGCATTAAAATGCTCGTGGCTGTGGCGGATAAAGATGGCAGGGCATTTATAAAAAGCGCCATCGTTTCGAAAGAATCAGCAGCTTCAAAACCCCTGAGGTTGACGACCTTTAATATTGCTAATCTGGCCAATGGCCTGATCAATGAACCCTATGGCTGGGGCGGCCTGTATCAGAACAGGGACTGTTCGGCCATGATCAGGGACCTGTTTACGCCTTTCGGCCTCTGGCTGCCGAGGCATTCAGCGGATCAGGCAAAAGAGGGCGGCACGTTCATAGACTTACGGAAACTTTCTCCAGCAGATAAGGAAGCGATGATCCTGAAGCAGGGTGTTCCTTATCTCACCTTGATTTGGCGCAGAGGACACATTATGTTGTATATTGGAAGCTATCAGGGCAAGGCCCTCGTATTTCATAATTTCTGGGGTGTAAGAACTAAGAGTTTTCTGGGCAGGGAAGGCAGGCAAATAGTCGGCCATGCGGCTATAACTACTATTCATCCGGGCCTTGAACTTCATGATGGCGGCAATACCGAGAGCGATTTACTGAGTGGTGTTCTGGGTATGACCCTGTTGGTTAGCCCTGAAAATCAGGAAACAATTAACAAAGAAAGGTAATAGAGAAATGAATGGTCTGGATGCTATTTTTTCGCCGGAATCAGTCGCTATTATAGGCGCCTCTAACACGCCTGGAAAAGTAGGACATGATATTTTTGCCAACATCTTGAGCGGCCGCTATCAGGGTACGCTGTATCCGGTTAATCCGAAGGCCAAGTCGATTCTCAGTGTCAAGGCTTATCCCTCTATCACTGATATACCCGACCGTGTGGATCTTGGAATAATAATTCTTCCCCCGCAGGCTTCTCTCGCCGCCGTAGAAGAAGGCATCAAAAAGGGAATAAAAGGTTTCGTCATTGTGTCTTCAGGTTTTCGGGAGGTCGGCGGTGAAGGGCTGGAAATCGAAGAGAAGATCGTTGCCGCTTGCAGAGCCGCGGGGGTTCGACTCGTCGGTCCCAACTGCCTCGGTGTGATTAATCCCATTCCTACCGTCAGTCTGAACGCCAGTTTCTCAGGCCGCATGCCCTCACCGGGTAATATTTCTTTTATTTCCCAGAGCGGGGCGCTATGCACGGCCGTCCTCGATTTCGCGGCAGACCGGGACATCGGCTTTTCAAAGTTCATCTCCATAGGCAATAAGGCGGATGTTGATGAACTTGATCTCTTGCAGTACTTTCATGATGATCCTGATACCGCAGTTGTCATGCTATACATAGAAGAGCTCCGCAAGGGAGTGGAATTCATAGCAGCGGTAAAAGAGATTACCTCGGGGGCGAGACCAACACCGGTTCTGGCCATCAAGTCAGGAAGGACAAGGGCAGGCGCCATGGCCGCGGCGTCTCACACAGGCGCGTTGGCCGGACGGGACGCGGTATACGATGCTATCTTCAAGCAGGCAGGCATCATCCGGGCTGACTCCATCGATGAGCTCTTTGATTATGCGAATGTATTCTCCTACAAGCAGGAGAGCAAACTGGGAAAACGGATGAGGATACTGCCGAAAGGGAATCGTGTTGCCATCGTCACCAATGCGGGTGGACCGGGGATACTGGCAACAGACATGACGGTGTCATCCGACCTGGTGCTTGCTAAATTCCAGAAAGATACGATTGAGGACCTGGCGAGCCACCTGCCCTCGACAGCGAACATTCACAATCCCATAGATGTCATCGGGGATGCTTCTTACGATCGCTATGAGAATGCACTCCGGGCGGTAATCAGGGATAATGGAGTCGATGGAGCCCTTGTTATATTGACACCTCAATCCATGACAAATGCCCTGGGCACGGCACAGGCCATCGTGCGGGTGGCGAGAGGAGCGCAGAAGCCGATCATATGCTGCTTCATGGGCATTGTCGATGTTTCCGCAGGCGTGAAATATCTCCAGGAGAATGGTTATCCTGTTTACAGGTTTCCGGAAAATGCGGCGAAGGCCTTCGGGGTACTTTACCGGTACTCCCATTGGCTGAACAGAGAACATCTTCCGCAGTTCGCATTAACGCACGACCGGGAAAGGGCGGCAGCCATAATTGCGCAAAGTCTTGCTCGGGGGGAAACCCATTTGTGCGAATCGGATTGCGTCGGACTGTTGAATTGTTACGGATTTGATGTGCTGCCGTCACAGCTCGCAAAAACTGAAAATGAGGCTGCGGATATTGCGGAAAGAATGGTCTTCCCGGTGGTCATGAAAATTGTTTCCGGGCAGATTCTTCACAAGACCGAGGTAAAAGGGGTTATTGTAGGAATTAAAAACAAAGAGGAAGCAAAAGCGGCCTTTCGTGATATTATTGGGAATGCAAAGAAGTTCAGGCCTGATGCTGAAATCGACGGCGTCATGGTTCAGAAAATGGCCGTGCAGGGAGAAGAAGTAATTCTCGGCATGAATAGAACCAATTTCGGCCCCCTCTTGATGTTCGGTCTCGGCGGAATATTTGTCGAGGTTTTTCAGGATGTGGTGTTTCGTCTCGCTCCGATATTGAGAAATGAGTCCCATAGGATGATCCAGCAGATCAAGGGATATAAACTCCTTACGGGATTCAGAGGTCGGCCGAAGGCGGATATCGAAGCGCTTGAAAAGGCCGTCGTAAGTTTATCAGATATGGTCGTC
>DASPQI010000164.1:0-2025 GCA_035625045.1 Syntrophales bacterium
GCTACACAAGAGATTTTGACAAAAGTTGTAACTCACCTCGTAGGCTTTCGCCGGGAAAGCGCCTTTACTACCTGGGTTTACCGGGTCGCCTCTAACCATCTATTGACTACTCGTAAACGGCGTGCCGAACGCAAAGAACTGACTTTTGAACAGTGTGAGGAGGAGATCAATAGGATAGCTTCAGGTCATTGGCTTGAGTCTTCTTCGGAAGCCGAACAGAGCCTTCTTATGGAAGAGATAAGGATCAGATGCATGCAGAGTATATTGCTCTGCTTGGATCGCGGGCTTCGCATAGCCTACGTCTTGGGTGAGATTTTCGAATTAACGAGTGATAAAGGTGGCTATGTCCTAAATATTGCTCCAACAGCATTTCGCAAACGGCTATCTCGTGCCCGGAAACGCATTCACAATTTCATGGGGAAAAATTGTGCCCTTATTAATCCTAAAAATTCATGTCACTGTGCCAAATGGGGTTACAACGCCATTAAAACCGGATTCATCAATCCTGACAGATTACTGTTTGCAAAGCACCCATCCTATGCACGAAAAGATATTTTTGCCATAAGCCAACTTCAAGAGGTTGATGAACTTCATCGCGTGGCCACGCTTTTTCGTAATCATCCCGACTATGCTGCTCCCGGGGTTTTTGTGGAGAGTATAAAAGAGCTAATCCATTCGAGGAAGTATAAATTGCTTAGCGGGGAAGAAGGGAAGAAGGAGAAATGGAGGCAGGGGAAGGCTTGAGGAAAACTTTCCAAGAGCATTAGTGCGACCGCGGCCAGAAAATAAAAGGATTCAAAGGCTTAGATCGTCTTTGACCGCAATATCAGGTCGTTTTTTGTATTAATTACGAAAGGAGTTTGTAATGGACGAATGGCTTAAGAAATACATTGATAAATATGATAAATTGATTTCTGAAAAAAAGATTTCCTTTTCATCAAAGGTCATTCCTGTCAATAAGTCCCTGCAACATGTTCAACATATTCTGCCATCTGCACAGGTTGAGGAAATACTAAGAGGCGCAGAGCTCATAACTCTTGCAAGGTGTATTTGCAGACTGAAATACAAAAATTGCGATAAGCCGTTAGAAGTATGTTTTGTATTGAATGACGTCGGAAAGAAATGGATATTGGACGGATATTCGAAGGAAGTGACCATTGATGAAGCTTTAGAAGGTATTAAGCTTGCGAATGAAAACGGCCTTGTACATTTGAGCCTATACATGCCAGATCATGAATTATTTGCTCTTTGCAGTTGTTGTTCATGCTGTTGTCATGACCTCCAGCTTCTCCTTTCCTATGGGAAAGACTACATAACTGTGAAATCCGATTACGTTGCTGTGGATGACCCTGAACATTGTTCTGATTGCGGTAAATGTATTGACAGATGTGCTTTTAAGGCCAGATACTTGAAAAATGAAAAACTCGTTTACGATCCGGTAAAATGCTATGGGTGCGGCTTGTGTGTCACTACATGCCCTGAAGATTCTATAAGCCTTAGAATGAGGTAACTAAAGGGCTGCTGCAGGGCATTGGGCCCTGGCAGTTTCGAGATTGCACTTCTGGACGCTCTCTATGAAATGAAGGAAGAAGATATGAGGGCAGGGTCAAAGATCTAGATTTGATAATTCTTCCAAGCATTGTCTTCCACAATTGATTATGAAGAGTTTTTCGGATGGACTCGCGGATCTAATCCTCTCACCTCGTTTTTGTAAGAGGACATGAGAGCTTGGAAAGAAAAGGGAAGATCAAGATTTTTGATCCCCCCCTTCTCTTCAAAAAATTTTATTAGACAGAAAAAATTGAGGCTACTTTGCCTTTACATGGCACTGGGTGCACATGGTCGGACCGGCGGGCTTGCCAGCCTTCTTCAGTTCGTCATGGCAACCCTTGCAGTCTTTGTGAGCGGCCTCCTTCATCGAAGGCGTCTTCCCTTCGGCGGCCGTCTTATGACATTCCGTGCATTTCTTGCCGGATGTCTCGCCCGCTTTCCAGGTGTGATGGCATTTGAGGCAGTCGATCTTCA
>DASPQI010000165.1:0-6959 GCA_035625045.1 Syntrophales bacterium
ATAAGGCGCTGTCCGGTGGGAATTAGAAACTGGAACACTTCTGTGATACGTCTATGGTAATAACCTCCAAATCCTTTCCACGTATCCATGATTCTGGCAACAGCATCCCAATGTTCTATTCGCGCTTTCTGATAATTTTTCTCTCCAGTATTCATAAAAAAATACCCATTCTAGTCTTTTGGAATTCCGCACACTGTCTGATCAATATCCTTGACTACAAGTTCGGGCCCTAAGTCAAAACATACTCAATACCTGAAAACACCATAAACCACTTAGCTGCAAAGCTTGAGAAACCCTCCGTATCTCTGACGATGCCTGCAATGTATTATCCAGCCTGAGATGTTAATATGTTTATCATTGAAAGTAAAAAATGAAAACCCCATCATGATACTGTCGGAAGTGATTCAGTATATCACGTTACAAATAATACTTAGTTTGTACGCATCATGTGTTTTAATATCATAAGACCGAGATATTTACAAGAAAGCACTCCAAAATACGATAAGCAATTTCTATTATTATGGAAGAAATGAAATATATAAAAAAGTGACATCTTTACTTCTACGGGAAAATATTTTTAAGTTCTTCTAAAGACAATAGGATGCATACTAATTTTATTTGAATCATCTTGACATGCAAGAACCCTTTCCCTATACTCCGTCTTGGAGGCGAGCAGTTTAGCAAGATATTACAGGTGAACAAACGTGCGGACAAATCCTTCACGTAGAGATCGATGGTATATTTTGGGTGCAGCTGTGATTGTCATGGCAGTTACCTTATGCGCATTCATACCGACACTGACCAGTCAGTTTGTCATGTGGGATGACGATATAAGTATTTACAATAATCCCAAGATGGGTGGCTTAACCCTTGAGCGATTGGTTTGGATGTTTACGGATGTTGACACAATGATGCGTTATTATCCGCTTACTCAGCTAAGTTTGAGTGTCACCTATGAGTTCTTCGGACTAAATCCACTAGGATACCACCTCGGTAATTGGCTGCTGCATGGAATGAATGGCGTTCTATTTTTTTTCCTGCTGATGGAGTTGCTCAGAGCCGGAATAGTGGAGAAAGATCGGTGGTATCGTGTCCACAAGTGGGGGACTCTTGTTGCAGCATTGACGGCTCTACTCTGGTCGGTCCACCCATTGCGGGTAGAGACAGTGGCATGGGCAAATGAACGAAGTTATGAACAGGCGGCATTTTTTATTCTTCTTTCCCTCTTGTTCTATTTAAAAGCAAATAGGAGTGAATCTACCTCGTGGCATCGTCGGTTGTTCTTTGACGCTTCGATAATCGGGTTTCTAGCCTCAATTCTATCGCATCCGATTGCTATCAGCGCTTTCCTGGTTTATCTGGTGCTCGATATCTATCCTCTAAGGCGGATCGGTGGAGATGTCGGTTGGTGGACACGTCCAGCTCAACGTGTGCTATTTGAAAAGGTGCTGTACTTTGCGGTGGCTGCATGCGTGACGGTTGTTACCGTGATGGCACGGTTGTATCCTTCCGGCATTTGGCCCAAATCGGTTTCATTGAAGGAATTTGGCATTCTTGATAGATTGGCACAAGCAGGATATATATGTTTCTACTACTTATGGAAGCCGTGGTATCCGGTCAACCTGTCACCTGTATATACCGATCTCGTCGCATTCGATCCGGTGTCGGCAAAATTCCTGCTGAGTGCGGCAGCTGTGGTTACTGTAACCATCTTAGTATTTCTTTTTCGCCGCCGATGGCCCATTTTCTTCTACGTATGGTTATGCCATCTGCTTCTGTTAGTTCCTGTGCTCGGTTTTTTTGAGCATCCTCATTACCCCGCTGATCGCTACTCTATTTTTAGCAGTATGCTTTGGTCAGTGCTTCTCGCTGCCGGGTTTATTCATTTGTGCGTCTCCTATCGCCAACGTTTAGCTGTACTTTGCAGCCTCATAGTGCTAGTTGCTTTACTAAGTAGTGCAAGTCTCACTCAGACCTGGGTTTGGCGTGATAGCGCTGCATTATTTGAGCACATGATCTCTGTTCTTGGGAACGATCCCTATCGTCATGATATTTACCGGCGTCTGGGTTACTATCACTTACAAGGGGGCCGTATTTCTGAAGCGGAGGCAGCGTTTAAGCAAGGGTTGATAATCGCACCATATGTCCCGTATTATCATAATCTTTTGGGGTTGGCCTTATATGCTAAGGGTGAATTTGCCGGGGCTTCTCGGGAATTTGCAGAGGCTATTCGCTTGGACCCCAATAACACCCACTTCCGATACAACCAGGCAGTAGCATTAGCCAAATCAGGATCCGTTAATGATGCAATCAAACAGTTACAATTGGCTATAACAATTGATCCATCGTTCACCGCCGCTCACACCATGCTAAACGCGTTGATCGTCAAGGGGCGCTGATAATAAACGTATGTCCGTAGGATTTCTATGGACGACTGCTACAAATGTGCAAGGATCCGGCAAATTCGCGTATGATGGGCAGCTTCTCCAAAATTCGGCCCGCTTTAACTACCGGTTTAATTAATGCTACCGGGGTTGCGGGGTGTAGCCAGTCATAGGGTAATACCGTTACATTCACAAACCCGGCATTTTGTAAATGATGGCGGAGCTGCCTGTGTGTAAATGCCGATTCATCGGGAGAATCTCCCATTTTTCTCTTGAGCCAGGGGATGTTCTTTTGCACCATGATTTGAGGATTAAGCATGTTCGGTTCGGCGAAACTCATGATTCCGCCCGGCTTCAGAAGCTCATAAATTTTTGTAAGAGCCACCTTTATGTCAAGATGGTGGAGCACCGATGACCCGATGACCGCATCAAATGGCCCGTCCACATCACAGTCTTCAAATCTTTTTTTAAGAAAGACCACTTGATTTTCGGGCAGTCCCCTTGCGCGCGCTTTCTCAATCAACTCCCTCGATATGTCGACCGCGACAATCCGGGCGCCGGTTCCGGCAAACATTTCTGTAAATAAACCCGTCCCGCAGCCTATTTCCAATGCTCGGATACCCAGCCCGAGACGGGCACTCTCGGAAATAAGCTCTGCGCGTCTCTTTGCCCGCAACTGTCCTGCGGGTGTCTTCCAACCCCATATCTTCTCTGTATCCATGTGAGAAATCACTCTGCTGTGAGCAATCTCTCGTTCTGTCCGATTTAGTGGTTCACTATTCATTGATCAACTTTCAATATACCTGATGCTCTTGAGAAAAAAAATATTTTACTATGGCATATATTTATCCTATACCCACATCCAAATAGAATAGATCCGTCACGTTGTTTAACAATGGTAAAGGAAACATCAATTTCTCCTTTTTTTAAGGTGTGTAGATTTAGAAGTCCGTGGACTATATGAAACCCTTGAGTCCTCTGACTCCCAGACGGTGACTCGGGATAGGTCAAGATTATGACATTTTACTTTTTCTGCGATCCTGTCGTAGATAAATTTAGCAATGTTTTCCACGGACGGATTGATATTTTTAAAATAATCGATTTCATTGAGATTTTTGTGGTCAAGTTCTCTTAGGAATTCTTCCATCCATTCCTTTAAGATATTGAAGTCGATCAAAATTCCTGCTTCATTAAGCCAGTGAGAAGATAGGGAGACCTCAACGGTAAAGTTATGTCCATGGAGTTTCTCGCTTATATTGCCTATTTCTTGCAATCTGTGGGCAGCAGAAAATGATTGCTTTATCGTGACTTCGTACATCGATTTTTCTTCCTAATAAAAGGAAATATAGTTAAAATCATGATCAGGTGTCAAGGTAAGAAATATTCAGGCATATCGGCCAATTGTGATTATAGAGACAATAAGCAAATATATTATTAAAATAACAATAATGGTGAAATTGACAAAAAATTGGTGAAAATTACTAATATTAAATAATTGCAAGATAAATAGTAAGGTTATTTTTTTTTTCTATGCTTTATAATATACGGTAATAAAAGATAAAAAATTTTTTCAGTAAAAATATTTCTCTAAAACGTGATTTGGTATATAAATTGCTAAATTATTAGTAAAAATTGTTCGATATCGTCTTTCAGAAAAATCAATAATAAAGGAGGTGTTAACAGGAATTACGCAGAGGAAGTTTTAAATTTACAATTAGAAGATTTATTATAAACAATGAAAGGAGAAAAATAGTATGATTAGTGCGCTTTGCAAGAAAAGAGGAGAAAAAGGTTTTACATTGATCGAACTGATGATCGTCGTCGCCATCATCGGCATCCTGGTGGCCATTGCCATCCCGCAGTTTGCGCAGTACAGAAAAAGGGGCTGGGTAGCAATGGTAAATAGTGATGTAAAGAATGCCAATACCGCTCTGGCGGCGTTGATTGCCGATAACCCAAATTTGACAGCAGCACCTGGCGTTTCAGGTGCTTGTCCCGGTTTATTCCTGACGTGTTCAGGCTATAACCCGTCGCCGGGCGTTACAGTCGCTTTCGCCCCTTATGCCAATCAATCAACATACACTCTACAAGCAACAGGCGATGCTAATTGGGGTCTTACCAGCAGCACGGCTGGAGTAGACGCCAATGGTCTCTTTACAGGGGCAGTGCCTTGATCTCTGGTCGAGAAACTCTATTTTATAAGGGGCGTTATATAACGCCCCTTTTTTTGCATAACTTCTTAATTTTGATATCAAGTTTGACTCATGTGTTTTTTAAGGTCAATACTGCCTATCATGACCTGCGGCTCCACTTGAAATTTTGTGGGCGCTCTGTTAAATACTGACACGCAACATAATCCCATTTTCTATTTTTTAGTATGCTCTTATTTCGCTAATAGTAGGTGGTCGTACAAATGGATGGTTTCAATTCTAATCACCGGGGTGATATTCATCATGTTAAAAGATAAAAAGGTAGTTGTCGTCATGCCGGCTTACAACGCAGCCCAGACACTGCGCATGACATATGATGAAGTCATGGATCAGGGAATAGTTGATCTGGTAATCCTCGTAGATGATGCCAGCCGGGATGATACCGTGTCGATTGCAAAGGGCCTCCCGAATGTGGAGGTATTTATTCATGACCGCAACCGCGGCTATGGGGCAAATCAGAAGACATGTTACAAAAGGGCGCTCGAATGTGGAGGTGATATCATTATCATGGTTCATCCTGATTATCAGTACACACCGAAACTGATTCCGGCTATGGCATCCTTGATCGGCAATGACCTGTACTCTTGCATCCTGGGATCGAGGATACTGGGAGGCTATGCACTTAAAGGAAAGATGCCTATTTGGAGGTACGCTGCCAACCGGTTTATTACCTTTGTGGAAAATATTCTCATGGGTGCAAAACTATCGGAATACCATACGGGTTACAGGGCATTCTCGAGAAAGCTGCTAGAGGAGCTGCCCCTTGATGTTAATTCCGACGATTTTGTGTTTGACAACCAGATGCTCGCCCAGATCATCTGGTTCGGACATACTATCGCGGAAGTCAGTTGCCCGACAAAATATTTTACCGAGGCTTCGTCAATAAATTTTCGACGGAGTGTGAGATATGGCATCGAATGTCTTCTGACAGCCCTTAGTTTCAGACTTGCCAAGATGCAGATAATTACATCAAAATTATTTCTGAAGAATCGATGAATCCATCTCAAGACAACCGTTTTCAGAATTTTTTTGAGGATGATAAGTACATCATCTTAAAGAATTACCTCTATAATTATCTGTTGAGAAAAAATGCCATTGAAAAATCTCTGCGAAGCGAGAAATGGGAACTGATCTTAGAAGTAGGGAGCGGTATATCACCTATCATCACCGGTGATGATCAAGTCGTGTATTCTGATCTATCTTTTCTTGCAATGCTGACAATAAAGCGTAGCCTTGCAAAAGGTCTGTATATAACAGCCGATACCATGAACCTGCCCTTCAAAGAGAAAAGCTTCTCCCACGTAATTTTATCAGAAGTATTGGAGCATGTTGAGGATGACCGAAAAGCTCTGGCGGAAATTGCCAGGGTTACAAAAGAAGCAGGTGTGCTTATTATAACGTTCCCTCACCGTTGGTTTTATTTCGCCTGCGACGACCGTTATGTAAAACACTTTCGCCGTTATGAGCTCGCCGAGATGGAAGATCATTTAAGAGAAGCGGGATTGCACCCTGTTTCAGTAAGTAAAGTGCTTGGCCCCTTGGAGAAGATAATCATGTGCACGGCAATATTCATTTTCTCCATGATTCGTAAATTCAATCTAGATAGGGGAGTAAATACTCAGATGTCAAAAACATCGTTCATATTTTCATATCTCTTCAAATTGCTTAATAGATTACTCGTTGTATTCGCTTGGCTTGACGCAATCATCATGCCCCGTGCCTTATCGACCGTTCTGATGATTAAAGCTGTGAAAAGTAAATAAGAAATCAGATTCACCATTCGACAGGCTCAGAGTGGCTTAGCTCGAGACTTCGGTTTATAGAATGACACCTTTGCGTCAAAATTAGCTTCATAATCAGCTTTATTCGTCCCTGAAAATTTTATTAAATTTCTCTTGACATCGTTCTAGATGTGGTGCATTATATGACCGATGGTCATATAATGACCAAAGTTCATATAAAATTAGAGGTTCCATTAAACAGTTTTTTAAGTTTTAACCGGGGAAGCAGTAGCATGGCATTTGAAAAAAGAAGGGGACGTGAAAAAGAAAACAGGAAAAATACTATCCTCAAGGCGGCGAGGAAATTGTTTTTTGAGAGAGGGTTTAAGTCCGTGACCGTCGATAGTATCGCGAAGAAAGCTGAATTGAGCAAAGGGGCCGTCTACCTCTATTTCAAGAGTAAAGACGAAATATATAGTCAAATTCTTCTCAGCGACATTGATAAGTTTCACACAAGGATATCTGGTTTATTAAATGGCGGGGGGAAGGCATCCGAAATGTTAGTGCAACTCTCTTCTATCTATGTGGATTTTTTCCTTAAAGACAGAGAACTTTTCAGAATTCTCATAACCTTTATACTTCAC
>DASPQI010000166.1:0-2572 GCA_035625045.1 Syntrophales bacterium
TACATGTATCTTGTATGAAAACCAAACGCCGCAAATTTGCGGTATAACACCCCGAAAAATTATTAATTTTACAATCTCTTCAATAATTGAAGCCGTAGATGAATCCTTTTTTCTAAACCGTTCTGGAATCGATATTCATGATCTTGTTGGCAAGTGCTTTCGAATAGAAGATCAGTCCAATACCGACACCTACATAAAGGATAGTCGATACTCCTGAGGAGGCCAGTTTAATCATTCCCTGATTATCAAAATACTTTACGTTTTCTCTCATGACCAAGTACGTTGATAATAGACTAGCAATATGAGGGATCGATGATAAGATGGAGTAAATGCCAAACACCTTTATGGAGATATTTAGAGCAGTATCTGACAGTCTAATCGATTGCTCGTCAGTAGGAACCTGATCTTTCCTGAGAAGAAATGTCCCTATTTGTTCTGATTTGAAAATGATCAACAAGGCTAACAAGAAAAGAAGGATCGGTATCAAGAAACTCAGGATCGATGCAATTCGGTAGTTAATCATTAATTTTAAAGGATCTTCTTTTCCACCATAGCTCCACGCATCCCAGAATAAGATGATTTGTGAAAGGCTGGCCGGCAACATATTGAGTGCGCTCAGGGCATAATAGACGCCCAAAACCTTCAGACAGATATTAAATACAGACTTAGAGTTAATCTATATATCCCTCGTTTATACGTAATCTTTCAAATTCGCGAAATTCTTGTAACAAAAGGGAAAAGATGTCAATACTAATTTTTTATAAGGTAAATACGAGGGACAATCACAGCATTCAGACAAGATTATAATTAGATTCCAGCAAGATGTGATCTCCAGGATTAAGAACTATCCGATGATTAATTGAATAGACGCAAACTGATTCGTGGATAACGATAACCATTTGAAAGAGCGCATACCTGTGAAAATAGACGCATGCTTGATAACAAGGAAGCTTAAGATGCCACATCTTAATGAGAATTTCACATTATAAATGTGAACCTTTCAACCAGAAATCGAGGAATTTTTTCATTCCGTCTTCGTAGCAATGTCTTCAAATTGACTGATCTGAACAGACCCATCAGGAAATTTGGCAATTATTTCCAGGTCGCCTCCCATCGCCTTTATAAAATTTCTTAATGTGCTGATATACATGTCCGTTCGCTTTTCAAGCTTTGATACAGCTGCCTGCTTTACAGACAATGTTTGCGCCAGTTGCTCTTGACTTAAATTCCTGGCATGACGCAATTCCTGTAAAGGCATTGCATCAAGCAATGCTTTTGTCTTCTCCGCTGCTTTCTTCCTTGCCGCGGGTCTCATTTTTCCTCTCAGTATAGAATAGGGTTTGCTCATAATCAGTCTCCATTTTCGTCTTCTAAAGACTTTAGATGTTCTTCATAAATTTTTTCAGCCAATGGCACGTATTGTTCGTACCAACGCTTACCGCCAGCCTTTCTCCCGCCAATAAGCAGGATGGCAGTTCTGCGAGGATCAAAGGCATAAAAGATTCTATACGGTTTCCCTTTATGTTGAATCCGTAACTCTCTTAACGTTCCGTACTTGCTCCCTTTGACATCCGAGCTGTAGGGATACGGCAGATTAGGCCCCCTTTCTTCCAACAAACCGACAACTGCGTCAATATCGATCTGTTCTTCCTCATCCAGGCCAACCCACCATGCCTCAAATTCGTCGGTATACTCAACTTCCCATGCCATAGAAGGAATATAACCTTTATGGAATATTAAGTCAACGCTTTTTGTGCATCATTGAATGCCATTTGTACTCTTCAGTTTCTCCATGAGTAGGCAATTAACGTTATTGGGGTGAAACATGCAGCTTTTGGCGGCCTGATATTATGTTATGTATAACCTGATCATGACTTTTATGCCCCAAAGACCTCAACCTTCCAATCGGTTATGTTGAATGACCCTACTTGCCATGAAGCATATCCATCCACCGGATCGCCTCAGAATCACTTACCTTACCGAGATAAACCTGGGTAGTTTTTAAATCCTGATGTCTCAAGATTACTTTTGATACTACTTCCAAAGGGACACCGTTTCTGCTGGCATATGTAGCAGAATATCTCCGCAGATCATGAGGGGACACGTGGACATTCAATTTGGCTCCAAGGCTTCTAACAAGAGACCTGGCTGTCGAATAGCAAATGGGGAATATCATGTCTTCTCCATAAAGGGCTTTCTCCTTGATATATTCCATCAGCTTCCTCGATACATTCTCGGGCATGTAGGCCACTTCCGCCTCTTTGCCGGATTTCGGCCCTCTCAGAGTAATGGTTCTATCAGCGACGTCTGATACTTTGATCTTGAGCAATTCACCGATCCTTAATCCACATTTCGCCTGAAGTTCTAATATTAACCGGTCTCTAGGTCTCTTTGTGTTGTAGATCATTTCATCCACCGTTTCACGGTCGAGGATCTTGTGTGGAGCATACTTCGGTGTTTTGAATGATTTGCTGAGCAGTGGTGTATTGCAGGGATTCCTCATGTTCAAGGAGCAGCGGTCAATAATGAAGTTGTAGAAGGCCTTCAACTGGGCATACCGGAGCCTTCGCGT
>DASPQI010000167.1:0-4001 GCA_035625045.1 Syntrophales bacterium
AAACGCAAACAGCAGAAAGTCAGGGGATGAACAAGTCAGGCTTTTTCCGAGACACAATGCCGGGTGTTTTATGAATTCCTGCTGCACACGAAAAAAAATGCTTCCCATTCCTTTAATGTTCGGAACATGACAGACACTGCCAAGATAAGGATTGCTATCGTTACCACGCATCCGATCCAATATCAGATTCCGTGGTTTTGTAGTCTTGCTGTTCAACCGGAGGTTGAACTTAAGGTCTTCTTTGGAATGATCCCTGATGAACATCAGCAGGGGATTGGATTCGGAGTATCCTTCTTGTGGGATATTCCGTTGCTCGAAGGCTATCAATGGGAGTTATTACGCAATATCTCTAAGCAACCCTCGCTTGAGACTTTCCGAGGGTGTAATACGCCGTCTATCTACAAGGTATTGAGCAATTTTAGACCAGACGTTGTCATCATAACCGGCTGGCAATCGCTGTCCCTGATCCAGGCTTTATGGACTTGCATGCGCCTACGTATTCCCCGCATTATGCGGGGTGAGTCAAACGCAATGCGTAAACGACCCTTATGGATCAGACTTATTCACAAGCTCTTCTTATCGCGTTTTGACGCTTTTTTGGCGATTGGTAAGGCAAATAGGGAATTCTATTTAGGTTGCGGGGTTCCCGTGGAAAAGATTTTCAGGTGCAACTATTTTATCGACAATCAATGGTTTCGGAACCGGTTCAGCGGGTTTTCTGGGGATCGGAATGTCATACGGTCAGGATGGGGATGACCAAAGAAGATGTTTGTTTTCTTTATGTGGGCAAGCTGATACCCAAAAAAAGGATTTTTGATTTATTGCGGGCGCTGGAGGAGGCGTGTCTCGGGCGAGAAAACATTCGCGCACTTGTCGTAGGTGCAGGTGAATTAATGGAATACGCGCAACAGTTTGCCTCAGAACGTCGGCTACCGGTTACCTTTACCGGGTTCTTAAATCAGACTGAAATCCTGAAGGCCTATACGGCTGCCGATTGCCTTGTGTTACCTTCCGATTTTGGCGAGACATGGGGGCTGGTAGTTAATGAGGCAATGGCATGCGGCCTTCCGGCGATCGTGAGCGAACGGGTCGGCTGCGGGCCGGACTTAGTCGATGATGGGGTTACTGGATATATTTTCCCTTTTGGCCATGTCGAAGGGCTTGCCCAGAAGCTCATAGCAATGGCTGAAGATTCTGAAAATCGTATACATATGGGGGAAAATGCTCTCAGAAGAATTCAGGATTACTCAGTTGAAAAAGCAGTTGAGGGAACTTTGCAGGCAGCAACATATGTAACCGATAAGGATTCATAAAAAGCATGCGATTGCTTCATCTGGTTCCTTCCTACAGCCAGGCATCCTGGGCGATAGTACCGACTTAGAATGTGAGCGTGGATATACGTACCGTCGTTAGAATCTGGCTGTCTTTGGAAGACAGACATCCTGGTGTTTAGCCGGATATGGACAGAAAACTGCATGAATACCCGGCATTTTAGCATTGCGCAAAGCAAAATATATCACAATGGCCAGAAAAAATATTATCGGTGCTCAATGATGCCAACCAGTCGAAATTTCGTATATGCCGACATGAAGGTGTAACTATGTCTGATTCTATTATTAAACCGTTCTGCCCACCCCTCGGTTTGCGTATTTTAAGGAAGCTGGATTTTCCACACAAGATCGGTATCATAGAAAGACTATACGGCAAGGCTTTGGAAAAACAGGGCACGGTTTGGACTACCACTGCGAATGACGTATTGTGGAAACTCGATCTCGGAGACAATTTACATCGTTGGATGTTGTATTCCGATTATGAAGGTAGCTATTTCGGGAAATGGGCGCGGCAGTGGCTTTACAGAGGTGGGCTGGTCATTGATTCCGGCGCAAATATCGGCCAAGCACTAGTCTATGTCGCCCCGTTTTCAGGGGTTCGTATCCTTGCATTTGAGCCCTTACCCGAGGCGGTCGCCTGGCTTAAGGAGTGCCTGGAATTGCAACGGGGCTGGGACGTTGAGGTAATTAACAAGGGCATATTCAAGACCAATACTATCCTCACCTTGAGAATTCATGGCCCCCGTTCCACTCTGCGCATGGATTGGTATGCCGGCCAGGCTTTTGAGACAACGACAGTCGAGGTAGTCAGTCTTGACAGTTTTCTGACGAATCGGAACGAACAGAGAGTGCGTTTATGGATGCTGAACGTGGAGGGAGCAGAGATGGATGCTTTGGAGGGCGCAGAACAGTATCTATCTCGGCAGGCTGTTGACGCCCTTTATTTGCATATTGGGGCAAAAAATTATAAGGCTGGCATCGCCTATCTTGAGCCCAAAGGTTATAAGATTTTCACTTTCGGAAAAAACTCCTTGCTGAAAGCACCATCGGAAATGACATCCACTACAAATATCTTGGCAATTGCCGACCCTTTTTTGAAATGAGCAGAGAGTCTTCTAAACTGGTTATTTGTATGCAAACAACCTTTCATGTCTGATTCTCGTACTCTCATATATCCGGTTTCAAACACGGATATTGGTGACTTGGAACTGAACTACGTTTTATCAGCAGTGCGATCTGGGTGGGTATCATCCATCGGGGAGTTTGTTGACAAATTTGAAAAGCGCTTTGCGGATCTCTGCGGCGCGAAACATGGCGTATCACTGTCCAATGGCACGGCGGCATTGTTCATAACATTGAAGGCTATGGATATTCAGCCAGGGGATGAAGTCATAGTCCCTGCGCTTACTTTTGCAGCTGTTCCTGCGGTTGTCAGGCAAGTTGGTGCTACACCCGTAATTGTTGATGTCCACCCGGATTACTGGGCGATGGATCCTAAGTGCTTGGAAGCAGCCATAAATGAGCGTACCAGGGCGATCATGGTTGTGCATACCTATGGCCACCCAGCTGATATGGACCGAATCATGGAGGTTGCTGATGCCCATGGGCTTCGCGTCATTGAGGATTGCGCTGAGGCGCATTGTGCGCGATACAAGGGAAGAGTGGTGGGCGGACTCGCTGATGTGGGCTGTTTTTCTTTTTATGGCAATAAGATAATCACTACTGGTGAGGGTGGTATGATCGTAACCAATCACGGCGAACTTGCCGACAGGGTACGGCATCTGAAAGACCATGCGATGGACAAACAACGTCGCTATTGGCATGAAGAAGTTGGATACAACCTTCGCCTGACCAATATTCAGGCGGCTTTAGGCTGTGCGCAACTGGAACGAATCGATGAAATTATGGAAAAACGCGATACAATTTTACAGTGGTATCGGCAGGAATTAACTGATAACCCGGCCTTACATCTTAATCCTCAAATGTCATGGGCTGCTCCAGTTAACTGGATGGTTTGCGTGGTTTGGAAGGGGGCAGATGAATTGCAAAGGAACACACTGCTTAATGCCTTGAGAAATCACGGGGTTGATACTCGGCCGTTTTTCATTCCTGTTTCGCAACTTCCGCCGTATAGAACTTGTCCCATGTTCTCGAACGTCCCGGGGAAGATGCCAGTAGCTGACAGATTATCTGCTAGCGGATTTAACCTGCCCTCCTATTCAAAACTGCAGCGACAGGATGTGTTCAGGATTGCTAGTATTTTGCAGGACGAACTCATTAGCAAAGATTCATAGATGATGAAAAACTGCCTGTTGGATATATATCCTTGAACTCACAGCATCCTATGCATATTCTTTACTTAACACCCGGAATATTCGATAAGGGTGGAATCTCTAGATACAACCGTTTTCAGGTCACGGCCTTGCGCTCCCTTTATGGCGAGGATGCGATTTCCGTCCTAAGTCTTGCAGGACATCGTCCGGATGACTTCGAAGAGCCATTTGAGACGAGCTGGGCTGGGGCGGAAGACGTCACTGATTTGTTTAGGGGTAAATTGGCAGTGGCCGGTTTGCGGATAACCTGGCGGAAACGTCCAAGCATTATCCTGTCTGCTCACTTGAATCTTGGCCCCTTAGCTTGGTCCCTTGCCCGCATATGGAGTGGACTGAT
>DASPQI010000168.1:0-2181 GCA_035625045.1 Syntrophales bacterium
TTGCCAAACTGCATAGCATGGACAATAATATCAGCAATATGAACCACAGCCGTCTCTATAGGATATCGTCTTGCAGCCCGTGGTGAATGATGATAGGCAACTACATCTTCCAGAGACGGTGGTAGATTCCAAAATTGCACCAACACACGTCCCAAATCAGAATGGTCAAAACCTATTACTTCCTTTTCGACTAAAAATAATAATTCCCCGTTTGCCTTGCAGCGCAGAATCATTTCCTTTGCTGTTTCCGGTATTTTTTTGTAGATAATGAGCCTGCCTATATCATGAATGAGACCCGCCGCAAAAAAGCGTTCAACGTTCATTTCGCACCGTCTGTAGGTTGCAAGTATTTTAGCTGTGAGACCGCAAGCTACACTATGTCTCCAGAATGATTCCATATTGACAAGGTCTTCCGGTATTCCCTTAAACAGATTTACTATGGAAGTAGCCAGAGCAAGGTCTCTTAATTGTTGTGTACCCACGATAAAAAGGGCACGGCTCACTGTTTCGATTCTTGATGGAAAACTATAAAATGCGCTGTTAACAAGCTGGAGCAAACGCGAGGTCAGGCCGGGGTCATCACTTATTATGTCACTGATACCTTTCATGGAAGATTGTGGATTATTAACTGCCTCGTTGATTTTTGTATACACGACAGGCAGTGATGATACTTGTACCAAACCTTTCAAAAGATCTTCCGGTTTTTTAATCATCATTTTGTCCTTTTGATTTCTGTCGAACCTGACGAAGTGTGAGTAAGCGAAACAGTTCCTTAATAAATGGGTGTTCCATATCCACATGACAGAATCGTTCGCGAGTCTGAATTTCTACTTCCCGGAAAAGATTCTGGTCAAGTCGAGCAATTACATTTGCGGCAAGTTCTTCCTTTTCAATGCCCTTAATATCGGCCTCGGTAACACCCCACATTTTGAAGACCTTCAGGTGTTTCTCGCTTATTTTGCTGCCTTTGGCCAATAATACTCGACCGCCGCGTTCCTTAACGTCACTGTCTAGAACCATATCTATTTGAATATCTTCCAAATTTATTATTCCCACTACGTCTACCTCGCTTAGTTCATGTAAATTTTTTTATAGATGCATTTTAACATAAGTATCCATAATTTATATCGTCATAATCCACGAAAACTTTATTCCAATGCTGATAACAATCAATAATTTATGACCATATAAGAGTTAAAGATTGACTATAGGAGACAACCTAGTACGATCTTTCCTTTAAAGTCTAAGATACGGCAGAATCTCGGAACGATGTCCGTATTGAGAGAAGAAAGTTGATATTTAACGGTTGAGTTATTGTTTAGAAGGGGTGGTCAGAGAAGTTGTTTAATAACTTTGGAGGATGTTTTCTTTAAGTTTTGGACAGAAACTCTCTCTGAATTGCAAGGATTTTCCCGCTCAGCAAATGACTGCATTTTTTGTCCATTTTGAAAAATTGAATAGAAACATATTCCAAATCTGCCCGCCTTCCGATTTCGGAAGGATACCATACATTGACCGATTTTGCTTCAATATCGAATCTTTCCCAGTCAATAGTTAAAATCATTTTTATCATCACACCCGGTTCAATAGGCTTATCTATTGAATGGCAAAAGCGAGCACCGCCAAGTGAAATATCAAGAAGATTAACTTTTTCATCTCCCACATAAATGTTTATACCAGCATCTGACTTCGGACTAACCCTGTAATGCATTCTTAAATCATATACCTTCAGTTCACTTTCCCTGACTATGTTAATGGCTTGTACCGTTTCTGATGAATATAGGTTGTAGTCATTTATAATGCCACTTACCTTTCCCGAAAATCCAATTCGACTGGGACCTTCCTTTTTCTTCAGAAGATATGTTATCGTTATACCTATACCAATATGATACTTCGTAAAGGGCGGATTTGTCTGCGACAGCACAATTCCTTTACCGTCAACGTCGTATACCACCGCATTTCTGACATCCGATGTCTCTTTATCGATATCAACATTCAGAACAATATTAACGCTCATTCCCGGTCTGATATCTACTAAGTCTTCCACTCTAAATCCTTTTTATTTCATCTAATAAAGATATTTTTAAACTTTTATTAATTTAACAAAGAAAAAAAAATATTTCAAATTTTATACCAGAAAATCCACTTAAACTATAATTTTTATTATTTATCATTAATATT
>DASPQI010000169.1:0-3272 GCA_035625045.1 Syntrophales bacterium
TACTTTATTTTTTAAGGATACAAAAATTAAGTGTTAACCGAATTTAACCGATGGACACCGGAACCTGAACCAGCTATGGCGTTTACAGATATCGGGGATTCTTTAAATGACAGACACTCCGGATAGTCAAAACCCCTTTAAAGGCGAAGATAAGTTACAGTTTGGCTTGTTATTGACCAGGCCGTTTGCCGTTATTGGTGCCGCAGTCACAACATGGGTCAACCATTTAGGAGCCTCGGCAATTTTTCTCATCTTGGCAATGCTGAAGATCTTTCGTCACAAGCAGCTATCCAAGACAGTTCAGCAGCTCTACTACATCGGGGCGAGATCCACGCCGATTATCCTGCTGATAGGCTTGTTTACCGGCATGGTCCTGGGCCTCCAATCTTACCATGCCCTGGTTAAATTCGGCGCACAGGGGGCGCTCGGTACGCTGGTAGCCCTTTCCCTCGTCAGGGAGATGGGGCCTGTTCTCACGGCTATCATGATTACAGCGAGGGCAGGCTCAGCTATTACGGCGGAGATAGGCAGCCAACGTATCTCCGAGCAGATTGACGCACTGGACACGATGCGCATTGATTCACTCCGGTATCTTATTGCACCTAGGATCACTGCTTGCGTCATCAGCATTCCCCTGCTGACTGCTTTGTTTGACCTTATCGGTATTATCGGCGGTTATATCTCCGGCGTACTGCTCCTGGGTGCAAATGCCGGTACCTATTTCTATCGTGTTCAGGACAGCGTAGAAATGAAAGATGTTACTGACGGCTTTATCAAGGCGGTTGTTTTTGCGGTGATCGTCTCCACCGTTTGCTGCTACCAGGGGTATTTCGCACATATGCGCACGGATAGCCACGGGGCCAAGGCCGTCGGTCTCTCCACGACTTCGGCTGTTGTTGTGTCCTGTGTGCTCATTCTGGTGGCGGACTATGTGGTTACCTCCCTTTTGATATAGAGGATTCATGGATACTCCGTTGATCGAATTTAAGGATGTTACCAAGTGTTTCGGATCCCGAACAATTCTGGAGCACGTTAATCTTCAGATCTATGAGGGGCAGGTAACGACTATTATCGGGCTTTCCGGTGCGGGAAAGAGCGTACTCCTGAAACACATAATCGGGCTGATCAGACCTGATGAAGGGACAATTCTCTTCCGGGGGAAGCCTCTCAGTGAGATGACAAGGAGCGAGATGGCATCTTCCTTCGCTCAGATGAGTTATATGTTTCAAGACAATGCCCTGTTTGATTCCATGAACATTTACGAGAATGTGGCACTGCCGCTTCGGGAGACAACCAACCTGAGCAAAGATGAAATCGACCACAGGGTTATGGAGAGAATTAAACAGACGGAACTCGGCGACGCGATTTACAAGTATCCTTCAGAACTCTCCGGGGGCATGCAAAAACGGGCCGCCCTGGCGCGTGCACTGGTAACGGATCCTCAAATTGTACTTTTTGATGAACCGACTTCCGGCCAGGATCCTGTCAGGAAAAATGCAATCCTTAGTATGATTGCCCAGCACCAGAGAAAATTCGGTTTTACTGCGATACTGGTAAGTCATGAGATTCCCGATGTGTATTTTATCTCAAGCCGCATTCTCGCCCTCTATGGTCGAAGCATTGTATTTCAAGGCACTCCGGAAGAACTTGAAGATTTCGACCATCCATTCAAGGATGAAGTGATCCGCAGTCTAGAGAGACTGCAGGAAGAATTAACAGGTCTGCACTCCAAGAGGCAGTTCAAGGTTATGTATCATTCTCAAATGCACCGGAGGGCACTCAAGGAAACTTACGTAGTTGCTGTTTTTACCTTAGTTGGGTTGGACAAAATTATCACAAGCCTAGGTCATGACGCAGCACAGGAGGCAATACGATGCATGGGGTTATATATTGATAAACACTTCGGTACCATAGGTGGCTTTTCTACCCGGAATAACACCAATGAATTTGTTACAGTGCTTCCCTATTCAGATCAGCCTGAGGCTGCAGACATTTTGATGGATTTTATCAAGGATTTCCGGGAGCATGGGATTCGCGAAATTTGGACTGAGGCCAGCAAACAGGCGATTTCTATGGAATGTGTTGAATTCACTATCCTTGCCGGTCTTGCCGAGGGCCAACCCATCTCAGAAATAGACTCTGTTATAGAGTCTGCAAAGAATCAGCAAATAGAAATCGGCCAGTTTCGCTGCGCCGCCGAGGAGTAACAAATGAAAAAATATTCCATGGAAACAATAGTCGGCATCTTTGTCGTTTTCGGTCTGCTCTGCGTTGGATATATGACTATGAAACTGGGGCACATTGCCTTCATTGGCGACAGCTCATATACCCTTAACGCTGCATTCACCTCCGTAACTGGCCTCAGAGTCGGTAGCCCCGTGCAAATATTAGGCATCGAGGTCGGCCGGGTGGAAGGACTGACCATGGACCAGGAAAACCAGAAGGCCGTGGTAGTGATGAGTATCCACAAGGGTATAAAAATTTATGATGACGCTATCGCCTCCATCAAAACGGAAGGGCTGATCGGTGATAAGTATCTCAGTATCGACCCGGGGGGAGCGGGCTCACTTCTTGCGTCCGGCGGAACAATTACTGAGACGCAGCCGGCTGTGGACATCTCCGAGCTTATTGGCAAGTATGCCTTTGGCGAGGTAAAGAAAAAATCGGAAAACAATGAAAGTGGGAAAGCAAAGCCATGAAGAAAATGATCGCTGGATTAAGTGTCCTCTTGCTAATAATATCTTCTCTTGCAGCTTACGCGGCCACACCGCTTGACTCTGCTCAGGCGAATGCCAATAGAGTGATTGATGTACTGAAGGACCCCAAGCTCAAGCCGGTGTCGGCCAAGGAGATCAAAAAAGAAAAACTCCGGGCTATTTACAGAGACATGTTCGATGAAATAGAACTTTCCAGGCGTACTTTGGGTCGGAATTGGAATAAGTTGAATCCTGCTCAGCGTCAGGAGTTCGTCCATCTCTATGAGCAGGTACTGGAGAAGGCCTACATAGACAGGATACTTTCTTACACCAACGAAAAAATTATTTTTTATAAGGAAATTAAGCTCTCGGATAATCAGGTTGAAGTTCAGTCAAAAGTCATAATGTCATCAAAGGAAATCCCTATATTCTATAGAATGATCATGAAGGACAACATCTGGAAAGTATACGATGTTGTTGTAGAGAATGTGAGCCTGGTTCAGAACTATCGAAGTCAATTCAACGATATTCTGGCACAAAATACACCTGAACAATTGCTTGTCATACTGCGAAAAA
>DASPQI010000170.1:0-2759 GCA_035625045.1 Syntrophales bacterium
CGTTCAAACCGCCCATCACAATCAGTGCCGAAAGAGGTTCGACATTGGCTACATTGTGGGACAACACCTGGCCGTCCTGCTTGACAATAACATATCCGTCCAAACCCTGAATCTTCTGTATTCCATTTACAATATCTTCTATCGTCGCCATAGTGAGTATTTCCTATTTGCTTCTGTGCACAACGATGGACTTCACTAATTCTTCGTAACGGTGCACCTTTTCGGGGTCCTTGATCCCAGTAACAATTATGTCCATGAGCTTGGGAAAGTTTTTGGATGAGGGCGGACAGACGGCCTGCCATTTTTCCACGCATTCGATAAAGATTACCTTGGCCATAGGCCCCATCACTTTCGCCAGTGCGGCCTGCATTTCCTGGAGCGGAGCTGCCAGGATCCCGGTCGTTATCAGCTCATTGGCTGTGACTTTTTTTCCAGCCGGCAATTCCTCAGCAGTGACGGGCTGCTCAGGAGCGCCATTCTGGATCGCCTCTTTTATATCGTCCTTGATGAGGTTCATGGTAAGAGTTACCAGGTTCACGTTTAGAGACGGTTCTGACAGAATGATTAGATATGACTTATCCGCAATCTCCCGGCCGATGACGATGGATTCCTCATACGAGAGAAATACATCGGAAATATCAGGAAAGGTAAGCCCGCCTGCTGTATAGAGTTTGGCAAGCGCCTTGCCTATATTCAGGAGCTTAGCTTCCTTGTAGATCTCGGGGAGATTATTCGCAATAACATTTCCCTTGGCACTATAGATGTAAGCGCCTGTCACGCCTTGCACTGCCTTGAGCTCATCGAGAGCTTGCTTTGTATTCATTATTTATTCCTTTCATCTACTAAAACATGGGCATTATTGCGAAACTAACGATATTGTATTAGCATATCGGTAGAAAACCTTATAAAATTGAATATCGAGGCAATTTCGTAACAATGTCGAATGATTAACAACGTTCAAAATCTACTAATCCATTGTTGTACTGATTAAAATCTCGTTAAGAAAGTCACCAGGTTTTATCCCTGGGTTCAATCCGACGACGACCTGTGATTTGTTCATACGCATCAGCAGATAACGGACACCGCTATGGGTATTGAAACCCAGATACTTGAGAGAACCACCCCCTACCAGATCACAGATACTGTCGGACAGGTGGAAGTGAAGTGAGGGGGCAACATGGATGGTGGCCTTGGACTCCGCGGACTTATCCTGAACGACATCCCTTTCGTCAAAGACGCAATACTCGAAGAGCCCTGAGGTCTTTTCCAAAATCTTGACGAGCTTGCTTTTCGATCCTGCCCCCGTCTCTTTCGCGATGTCAAGATCGGATGGTATCTGCTTCTCATTATCAAGAGTGGTCGTTCTGGAGGAATCTTCTACAGCATGTTCAACACGCTGGCCTGATGTTATGTGTCCATCATCCCGTGCTGATTTATCCTTATGCCGTGAACCTTCCATCAGCAATTTCAGCAATCCTCTTTCTATTTTTTTCTCAATCTCATCTGCGGTTACATTATTGTTAATGTTTATTCTAACCTTTTCCCACGGGATCATTTCTATAGCGGCTTCCTCACCTTCACGATCGCCACAAACTGCATTATACAGGTCACCCTCTACAAAATAAAAAG
Source organism: Syntrophales bacterium (assembly GCA_035625045.1). GTDB lineage: Bacteria > Desulfobacterota > Syntrophia > Syntrophales > UBA2185 > DATKLL01. Next base: position 1,630 of record DASPQI010000170.1, read on the forward strand.
TACCGTGCCTGTTTTCACTATGATAAATTTCTACAATACACGTTTGCTGATCCATTGATACCAATTGAATAAAATTACCCACGGATAGACTAATTGGCAGCCAAGACTGCTGTTCGTTCTTAGCTTCATCTTTCAATACGTTCTTCAATCCTGGCCGATCTTGTTCAGTTATTGGATCATTTTTCACAACCAATTTAATGTTCGTCATTTTCTGTCTCCATTAACCAGCCGCAAAGGTAAATCACCAGAGCACGTAGAATAAATGTTGCAAATGCAAAAACATTGTCATATCGTTCTATATTATCGGTATATTTAATTGTTATCTTTAGTCGTGAACATTAATCGGTCGCTCTTTATTTTTATGAGGCATCCAGTATCTAAACTAACCCTTTCCATGAGCGCGTTCCGCTATACCAGCCTGCAGAAACGAAATCTTCATGTGCTATGTATAGTGGAATTGCAACATCAGTCAGGTAATTATAATTAGAGCGCTCTGGCTCTAAAGTGTCAACCCTACGTATTACTTCAGGATTACGTCAGGTATCCTTAACCTTCGCCACACAATCATGATTCTTACAACTATTACGACCAATCAACGCATTGGAAGGATGCTGAAAGGAACAAGCATGATCTATTTCAAAGATATTCTCCAATACCCTAAAGGGTTGCCATGAACGTTATAAACGCAAAAACTTTTCATTCAGGAGAACTGGCTTTACTTATACTGATTTGAATTGGGTGAATAAGAAATGTTCACTCCACCCACGATAGCATTCTTATAAATTTAAAAATATATTGCAAGAGTAAAATATTTTTACAAATAAAAAAATTTTACACCGTTCACAAAACTTTTTGTCTACCTTTCTGCATCCATTCTCTCCCACCTAATATCCTGGCAACCATCATGCTTGATACATTGTCGCCGATAGCATTCACCATAGTTGCCGGCGGATCGACGAGGGTGCCGATCATCGTAATAATGGGGAAGACTTCCGGGGGAAATCCGTAAAGAGAAATGATCAGTATCTCTCCGACAACACCGCCCCCGGTAATGCCGCTCACCACTGTACCGCACAGAATGGCGATGCCGATTGCCGTAAGCAGTGTCTGTGTGCCGGAAAAATCCATCT
>DASPQI010000171.1:0-2817 GCA_035625045.1 Syntrophales bacterium
AGCTGATCGCCTTCCTGTCAGCAGGACAACATCAATACCATATCTCATTAATATCTTCAGTCCGTGCCCATCTTTCACGTTAAAATTTTTAATTTCCCGTCCCATGTCATCGATTATTATCTTCCCATCTGTCATGACACCGTCAACATCCAGTACTAGAAGACTGATCGCTTTTATCTTCTCATTTAGAACCTTATCCACGACCTTATGTACCATGTCTGCCCTCTATAATTTGTTAACAGTTATATTTCCTTTAATTATCCCATCAATCTCCATGAGTGTATGAAGGAGGTCAGAAAGCAAATCAAGTCGCACTGAATTTGGACCATCGCATTTGGCACATTCAGGATTTGGGTGTACTTCAAGAAAAAGACCATCAACACCAACAGCAACGGCTGCCCGTGAAAGATAGGGAACCATATCGTTCTGGCCCCCGGAGGCGGTGCCCATTCCTCCTGGTAATTGAACACTGTGTGTGGCATCGAATATCACCGGATAACCCATCTCTCTTAATATGGGGAGCGAACGATAATCAGCAACGAGATTATTATACCCGAAAGTCGCTCCTCTTTCCGTAATCATTATATTTTCATTCCCGGTTGACGATGCCTTTACAAGTATATTTTTTACATCCCATGGCGCGAGAAACTGACCCTTTTTAATATTTACGATCCTCGCATTTCTGGCCACCTCGATGACAAAGTCGGTCTGCCGGCACAGAAATGCAGGTATCTGCAAAACATCAATAACCTCTGCCGCCGGTATTATTTCTTCAAACCGATGTACATCTGATAGGATGTGTATACCCAAATCCTTTTTTATATCAGCCAGAATCTGAAGCCCTTTTGTAATACCCGGCCCCCTAAAGGAATCCACAGACGTCCTGTTTGCCTTGTCATACGACGCCTTGAATATAAAAGGTATTTTCAATTGACCGGTGATACTTTTGAGAAAATGTGCAATTTCCCTCGTCGTATCTTCTTCTTCAATGACACAAGGACCCGCAATCAGAATAAATGGAGCCCCGCCTCCAATTACAATATCATCCAGGATAATCTGCCTCATCATTCTTTACCCATTCTTCCTTCTTAATATATATGCTCTGTATTCTTTGTCTTTCCGTCTCTTATGCGTCTTTTTCCTTAGTTATGATTCCTTATGCTTTTGTTGCAATATCTTGATTTTTAATGCAGGGATTTTTTTAGCCGCGCTGCTTGAATCAGGATTCAACTCATAGGCAGCTGTATATGCTTTGAGGGCATCCTGATACATCCCCTTTTTTTCATATGCCGCTCCCAGATTTAAATAAACATCATCATCTTCCGCATCGTACTGCAATGACATTCTGTAATATTTAATCTCCTTATCGATATCGTTCTTAAGGCCATAGACATATCCGAGACTTGAGTAAGTTGACGCCCTTTTAGGATTGAGGGTCATCATTTTTTTATATGTCTTAATGGCATTTTCATACTGCTTTTCTTTCATATAATAATCCGCTAGTATGTCTAAAACTTCCATGGTGGGATGGGATAAAGCAACCCTCTCATATCCTCGAACTGCTTCTTTTGTTCTGCCAAGCTTGCTGTACGTAGAAGCAAGATTATAATAGACCTGAGGATCTTTTGTCCCATACTTGATTGACTTCTCATAATTTTCGGAAGACTGTTTGTATTTTTTAAGCTCCCCGTAAGCAAATCCAAGATTAGCATAAATAGATGCCTTTTTGGGTGAAGATTTCACAAGTTTCTCGTATGACTTGATTGCTTCACCGTAATGTTTGTTCTTAAAGTCGATGTCCGCCAATCTTGTGAGGGCTTCAAGATCTCCCGGGGTTATTCTCAATATATTTTGGTACTCACGATATGCCTCCTGATCCTGATTTTTCTTTTCATATGCGGCGGCAAGATTAAAATGAACAACGGTGTCCTTGGGATTCAGTGAAATTGCTTTTTTATAATTCTCAACTTCTTCTTTCCACTGACCTTTGCCACCATAGGCAAGACCCAGGTTTGCATGGGCAGAGGCATTTCGTGGCTGCTTTGCAATAATTTCTCTGTACAATCTTATAGAATCATCATAATTTTCCGACTTGAGATAGGCTCCAGCTAATGCAATCATTACATGATCAGATTCTCGCGCCTTTGATGAGACATGCTTATACTGCTCAATTGCACTTTTAAAATCTTTGACTCTTTCATATGCCTCCCCAAGTTTAAACCGTACTTCTGTATCATTGGGATTTAACCTAAGCGACTCTTTGTAGTTGACAATTGCCTTTTCCCACGCGCCGGTATTGCTGTATGCGTACGCAATGTTGGCAAAAGCAGAGGCATTTTTCGGATCTACCCTAATCAGCTTAGTCCCGGTCTTAATCGCTTTATTATTTTCTTTGGCATTTATATAACACTTCATAAGTTCCATTAAAGCAGAAACATCATTCGGCTTCAGTGCAATAACACTATTGTACTGAGAGATCGCTTTATCTATATTACCCGTCTGATAATAGAGTGCAGCCAGCATCTTGCGAACACCGATGTCATTCTTATTCATGGCGATTGCCTTTTTGAGATACTCAATCTGTGCAAGCTGGTTCTCCGAACTTTTCGCATATCTAAGCCAATCCTGAGGAGTAACAATGATTCTCATGGGAATGGATGCAATGATCTTGTCTTGATATTTCACTGTAATGCTACCGGCATCAATTGCCTCTTTATCCACGCTTTTCCCGTGGGCCATGATTACTTTATCAACAAGATCAAGACCTCGAAGCATTACCCTGAAATGATCCTCCCTACCGAAACCTTCAACATTTAC
>DASPQI010000172.1:0-18650 GCA_035625045.1 Syntrophales bacterium
CCTCGGCTCAGCGGGTGATGACAGAACACTCTTCATCGCGGAAATAATATTCGACAAAATTCTACTTATGGCATCACAATTTTTTCCTTCAATAATGATGATTCCCCGCCCCACGTCTTTTACTTTAAAGAGAGAGATGCCATCTATAAGTTTTTCTAAAATCCGCTTAGCATTGTTCTGAATATCTTTTTCAATCGGCAACACTCCTGTGGGTGCCGCCTGAAAATGCAAGTGGTCAGGTGCGGAAGCCCCGCTTTCCGGGCCATTGTAAAATACATTGAAATTACCTTGGAAATCTTTTGCAAACATCAGAAATGACGGGATGTATCCATCGAATGACTGGGGAACATGCTTGATATGGGAAATCGTATAATGTTTAGACGTGATGGGAAAAGGGTTGCAGAGCACGATAAAATCCTGCCGGTATACGACGCCTTGTTGTTCCTCGGGGAGATTTTCGAGACAGAGGAAGCACGGCCGTTTATTGACGGATTCTTTATCGACCAGCGCTATAGTGCTTTTCATCCGTGCCGGATTGTGATGGAGCCTTACCGAATATCCGGTGCATTGGAGTTCTTTCACGCGCACCTTATCTAGGGCCGCATATCCGAGCGAAAGATCAGGCCATGAAGATTTTTGTTTTTCCAGAAGATTGATGCACTGAGCAGACAGCGTCGGCTCATGACCATTTCCGTGAAATGACGTAAAAGTTCTTCGTTCCAGAGGTGTATCCATCAGCAGTTCCTCATTTAGCCGTCAGATCTTGGCGCGCCTTTATCTCAAGGGTGCGGATTTCATCTTTGAATGCGTCATTGCGGTTGCTTTGTTCAATAGATAGAGATGCGTCCGTATTGCCCTCCCACCGCCGGCAAAGATAGATGCCCTCATAAATTCTGCCTATCCGGTATTCTCTCGATAAGCACAGGACCATCGCGTAATCTTCCCCGTAACCGACATTCAGGAAACCAATTTTACGGAGAAGCTCCGTCTCAAAGGCACGAGGGGCCCCGAGCCCGTTTATACGCAATGCGTTATTACGCCCGTTTTCATCTGTCCATTCCCTGTGATCGATCAGGCCAGGAGGGATTTCCTCAAGCCGCTCATTGACAAGGGTGTAAGATCCGATGACCATGGCAAAGTCGCCTTTTCTGAATACGTTGATGATCTTCTGCAGCGTTTCCGGGCTGCTGTACAGGTCATCCGAGTCCAACTGAACGGCATAGCGGCCGCAGAATTCCGAAAAGACCGCCTCGTTCCAGCACCCTCCTATACTGAGATCGAGGCGTGCCGGAATAATATGCTTCACGGCGGAATAGCGTTTAGACACGTCCGCCAGGATCGGTGTCGTGCCGTCGGTGGAATGGTTGTCAACGACAAGGACATTGAATAGAAAGTTCGTCTCCTGTGACAGTGCGCTTTGCAGTGCGTGAATGATGGTCCGTACACGATTGCGCACAGGGATTACCACGCTTGCCTCGACAGGGAATTTGTGCACCGGCGCGGGCACCTTATTGAAGCGCGGTTCAAGATAGGCGCCGATGTTCTTTAAATGCCGTGTGGCGACTTCCTCCATTTCTTTTTGCGCTGCCCGATTGAGGGGGTCAACGTAATCGAACAGCTTCTCAAGCGGCGTTCCCTCTTTTCCGATTTTACTTTCCGCTGCCGTCCGCGTGTAGAGAAATTCCCGAATGTGGGAAAGCTGGTGGTCGATAGAAACCTTCAATCGCAGATCGTATAAACCGGCATATTCGACCTCTGGGATGGCGCCGTATTTTCTTAGCGTGTCGTGAACAGCGGGGACAGAAAAGAGGATAACATCACCGAAATCGAATCCGTCGCGGATACTTCCTAATTGATAATCATTCAGGGGATGTCCTATATGTTCCTTGTCCTTCTCCTCCAGATAGTCGGAATAAACCATACCTGCGGCCGTCGATTCCGCTATATTTATGAAACGTTCCAGGGCATCTTGAGTAATCTGAATTTCCTCAGCATGCGTGATCATAAGGAGAAAATCCGTCGTGATCTTTTTGACGAGCTTATTTAATACTTTGCCTGAATTAATGGATGCGGCTCTCATGCCTTCACACTTCGGCCATGGCGGCTTGAATGCAGAGTCGCTAAGAACGATCACTTTTTCAATAAACGGAAATTGAATCAGAGGTTGAAGTGCCCTGTCAAAACCTGGTTGTGAGCTGAATGGGAGAACCACAGTCAACTTGTTCATCAGTAGTTTCCCCAAGATGTCTTAACTGCGCAGTTCATAATATTTTGTTTTTTAACACATAAATTGAAGGATACAAAGATAAAGTTTTTATGCTATAACTTCCTTGACAGATAGTTTCATTGTGCTATTCTTATAAAAGGAAAGTTTAATACTTTAAACATTGTTTAGCGAAAGGAGGGGGAATACTATGTCGGTATATAAAATCATTGAAATTGTCGGAACAAGTCCCAAATCGTGGGAAGAAGCAGCCCAAACCGCATTGAAAACCGCTTTAAAAACGCTCGATGATTTAAGGGTTGCAGAGGTTGTAAAACAGGATGTTACTGTTGAAAACGGGAAGGTAACGTCTTACAGGGTAAGGCTCAACATCTCATTCAAGTATAAAGAAGCGTAACCGGTTTTTCTTCTATGTAAAACGATATTAAAACTGAGAGGGGCCGAAGGGCCCCTCAATATATTTGATGAACTCGTAAAAATTCACAAAACAGAAAATTTTAGACGACCTTATAAAAAGCTCCAGAGGCAAGGCGCGCAAATACCGAGGAATGAGGCGTACTTGACGTACGCCGCAGTGACGAGGGATGCAGCGCAACGCAGCATATGGACTTTTTAGGAGGCCGTCATATATGATTCCACTTCATTTCTCGAACCTCTACTCTAATACCCCATTGACAGACCGTCCGCCTTGTCTTATATTAAGCTATAAAAAATAGTAAAAGATAATTGCTGACGTAGCCGATATAAGTTTATGATCATTAATTTTTCTGTTCTGGTATAGATCACTGAAACACTTAACCGGCGCTTATGCTTAAATGAAGTTTTAAAGGCTATTAAGCAGTATCAACCTTACTTTGTTTTTCATTAATAACAGAGGGATGACATGCCGCAGGATCGCAATCCTGATTCAATAGATGACCGAGACATCAAGTTAGACCCCGACGCTGTGCTTCAAGAGCCGAAGATGTATAGGGTCATACTTCATAATGATCACTATACCACGATGGATTTTGTGGTAGAAGTCCTCATGCTCGTGTTTCACAAGCCCGCTGCGGAAGCCACAAAGATCATGCTTGATGTACATAAAAAGGGGGCCGGTATGTGCGGGGTGTATACGTATGATATCGCCTCCACCAAGGTAACCCTGGTCCACACCATGGCAAAGCGAAGAGAATTCCCTCTGAAATGTTCATTAGAGGAGGCCTGAATAACAGGGATATACTGTGAAGATAAGTGAAAGTTTAAATCAAGTAATCATGGCTGCGTATGCCGAGGCTAATACGCGGTCCCATGAGTTTGTAACACCTGAACACCTGTTGTACGCCGCTCTTTTCTTTGAAGACGGAGCGGATATCGTTCAAAAATGCGGCGGAGACCCGGAGCACTTAAAAAGGGTATTATCGAAACATCTCCGGGAGAGCAGTCCGGTTGTTGAAGGCGCTCAGTCCGTCCAGTCACTGGGGTTCCAGAATATACTGGAAAGGGCCGTCTGGCACACGACGTCTGCCCAGAAGGACATTGTAGAATTAGGGGATGTTCTTGTTTCAATTTTTGATGAAAGAGAGTCCTACGCCTCGTTCTTTCTTAGAAAAGAAGGTGTAACCAGGCTTTCTCTGCTCAATTATATTTCTCATGGGGTCCCTGTAATTCCCGAGACGACAGAAGTGCAGAAACCTGGCAGGAAACGGGAAGAAAGTGAACCTGAGCAGGAAGCGAGGGAAAAGGATTCGGAGCAGAACAAGGTACTCAGGTCATTTACGACGGAGCTGACGGCCAAGGCTAAGGCAGGAGACATAGATCCCCTGATTGACAGGGAGGATATCCTCGAGCGAACCATCCAGGTGTTGTGCCGTCGATTCAAGAATAACCCTGTCCATGTTGGTGAGCCGGGGGTAGGAAAAACGGCTATCACAGAGGGACTCGCGCAGCTCATAGCCAATGGAAAGGTTCCGAAACGCCTGAAGGACTCGAAGATATACGCCCTTGATATGGGTGCAATTATAGCGGGTACCAGATTCCGTGGTGACTTTGAAGAGCGGATGAAGCGGGTGATCGCCGAGCTTCAGAGACAGGAGAAGGTAATACTCTTTATCGATGAAATCCATAATATTGTCGGTGCAGGAGCTGTTTCAGGCGGCTCGCTCGACGCATCCAATATCCTGAAACCCGCGCTGGCTTCAGGAAAGCTGCGGTGCATCGGTTCCACAACCTACGATGAATACCGCAAATATTTTGAGAAGGATGGGGCCCTTTCCCGCAGATTCCAGAAAATAGAGGTACCTGAGCCGTCGACGGAAGAAACTATAAAGATACTGCAGGGCATAAAGAGCAAATACGAAGAATATCATCGTGTGTCGTATACCGAAGAGGCTATCAGTGCGGCTGCAGAATTATCCGACAAATATATAAATGACCGGAGGCTGCCGGATAAGGCAATCGATGTGATCGATGAAGCCGGCGCTCTCGCTAATATGAAGGATGCCGATGAAGGCATGATAAAGATAGTCGGTCTCGGCGACATAGAATCAGTTGTCGCGAAGATTGCACGCATCCCTGAGAAGAGCGTTTCTTCCTCTGAGCTTGACAAGCTGAAGGAACTGGAGACGAGTCTGAAGAGTAAGATTTTCGGACAGGATCATGCAATCGAGTTGGTCGTGGATGCCATCAAGCGTTCACGGGTAGGGTTCCGTGAACCTAATAAACCAGTTGCTTCTCTTTTGTTCGTAGGACCTACAGGAGTCGGAAAAACCGAGCTAGCTCGCCAGCTTGCGGCGACTCTTGGAGTGCCTCTCAATCGTTACGACATGAGTGAATATCAGGAAAAGCACACGGTGGCCAAATTTGTAGGGGCTCCGCCGGGCTATGTGGGTTATGAAGAAGGTGGGCTGCTTACTGAAGCTATAAGGAAAAATCCACATTCTGTACTGCTCCTTGATGAAATTGAGAAGGCGCATGCCGATATCTTCAACACCCTGCTTCAGGTGATGGATTACGCGACACTTACCGATAACAACGGGAGAAAAGCTGATTTTCGCAATGTGGTCATCCTCATGACATCGAATGCCGGCGCGAGGGAGATCGGCAAACAGATTATCGGCTTCGAGGCCAAGAGCATAAATCAGGATGCCGTATATACGGCAGTGGAACGAATTTTTTCTCCTGAGTTCAGAAATCGCCTCGATGGGGTTGTCAATTTCAACGGCCTGACCCATGAAGTGGTTCTGATGATCGTCAAGAAAGCGATCGATGAATTCTCGGTTCAGTTGCAGGAGAAGAACGTGTCCCTGCAGACTACTGACGGCTGTTACGAATGGCTAGCCCGTAAAGGCTATTCCGAGGAATTCGGGGCAAGAGAGATTGCCCGTCTGATTCAGGACAAGATAAAGCGGTTCTTTGTAGACGAGGTGCTTTTCGGGAAGCTGCATGAAGGCGGCACTGCCGTTGTGGATATTGAAAATGACGATGTGGCTGTGCGGGTCCTCGAAAAGTAATGTACGCGTTTCCTGCCTTTTAGCGATAAATATTTGATGCCGATTTTTCGACTGGGTGATGAAATCAATTTCCCTCCCGTGCAACTGACATCGGGAAGCGGTATCCTTGCCATAGGCGGTGACCTTTTACCCGGCAGGATTCTGGAGGCTTACCGCCACGGTATTTTCCCATGGTATTCAGAAGGCGATCCCATCATCTGGTGGTCTCCTAACCCGCGGTTCGTATTATTCCTGGAAGAACTAAAAGTTTCCCGCAGCATGAAAAAGGTACTAAGGCAGGGGATCTTTCGGATCACCTACGATCATAATTTTCGTGAAGTCGTTATATCCTGTCAAAAATCGCGGCGGAGACAAAGGGGGACATGGATTACAGACGATATGCTTGAGGCGTACTGTGACCTGCACGAGTTGGGCTATGCGCATTGCGCCGAGGCCTGGTATGGGGAGAAGCTCGTCGGCGGCATCTACGGAGTGTCTATTGGCCGATGCTTTTTCGGCGAGTCTATGTTTTCTCGTATGAGCAATGCATCGAAGGCGGCACTGATCAATCTGGTTTATAAATTGAAAGATCTTAAATTTGAGTTCCTGGATTGCCAGGTTTATACCGCGCATCTGGAAAGCCTTGGTGCCCGCTACATATCACGCAGTGAGTTCTCTGATCTGTTAAAAGCGGGGTTACAGCGTGAAACCTTAAGGGGTAACTGGAGGTATATGCCTGAGTTCAGCTAAGAGGCTGTTGAAAAACGCATGATCCCCGCCTTCGCGGGGACGGCTTCTGCGTCGTTGCGCTGCGGCCCTTCCTTCGGCCAGCTCAGGACAATCTCATCATACTGTTATGGTGAGCCCGTCGAACCATGCGCGCCTCGCATCTGAACATTTTTGAACAGCCTCTGAAGAGAGTGTTTTTTAACATCCTCCTAAAGACGGATTTTCTGTTCTGTCTGCCGATTTACAATTCTTTCAAGATCAGCTGACGAAAGCGGAACTGCCGCGACCGTCCTTAATCCATTTGAGGATTAGCGTCTTACAATCGTCACCGGCGCTTCCGTAAAGGTCGATGATCTTTCGCTCACGGATGGCGCTTGCGACAGAGTCCGAAGCATGCGCAGCATTCTGGAGGATAGTCTGTCCAAAATCTGAGCGAATAGTTCCTGCCTCTGCTTTCGCAGGATCGGTCACACCCAGGCGTTCACGGATTTTCATGACTGCGTCGGGTCCGCGGTACAAAAGTGCCAGCGACCTGTGTACCCCTGGCTTATCACGATCGCCGGGCGATACCCTGTTCGGGTCGACGCCGGTCATATATTGAACGATTAAAGAAAATTCAAAGGCTGCGTTCTTTTCGGCAATGACATCAGCCATTGAGTTGTATTCTTCATTGCTTATCGCGAAGTTAAAGACTCCGTTAAGTCCTTCTCTGATTGTATATGCTATCCGGTACCTGAGTCTTTTCTTAAAGACATCACGCAGCTGACCGTAGAATTCCTCCCCTTGGGCGGCACTCATCCGTATCATGCGTGCGCCGACAATCCGAAGGCCTGTCTTGGAAAACATGTCGATCATATTGCCGGGTCGGACGGAATGCTTGAAAAAATTGTCCGGCTTTAAGATTACCAACGTGGTTTCCCCATCAGCGGTTTCCTCATATAGGCCGGTATCGTTAAATGCCAGTCTTGCGAACATCTCCAGATTGCCTCTTGCGTAATCGTAATTTGTCGGCACCAGTACCGCCGGTTCGAAGTACCGGATTTTTCCATCGGAGGTTGTGACGTAATCGCTGTAAGTGCCGCGAATGGTTCCGCGAATTGCCTCCGATTCAGTCTCCGTTGTGAGCTTGCCGACAACTTCATATACCCGCTCCACGGCATTTTCACCCTCAAACAGGAGAAACAGGCACCTGTTCGGCTGGCCTAGGACATTATCTTGCCTGAGGTTCTGATCAATGTAACCGACGAGAGCGCTTTCTACTTTGGGGTTGATGTTAAGATTCTTAAGGCGTTTGATATATTCATCGATAAGCTCGTCCGACGGCCGCATCATACGAATGCCGACCAGATCACAGCCGGACAATGACATAAGGCGGGCAATAATATTTCCCGTTCGGGACTTGATGAGACTGTAGGGGGTGATAACCACATATGTTAGTTCGGTTGGCATATGATATCTCTCTCACGTTTCAGAAGCTTGTTTTTATGTAATTTTATTCAATATAAAACGAGAATGATTATGTGTCAATGTTAAAAGAACGCGGTCTTCAACAGCTTGTCATGAGGCTATTTCAGAGTGTTCCGACATCTCAGAGCGAGATTTTGCAGTAGTGGCATTCGCTTTGCCCGCGTGACGGCATCGATGAGATTCGCGACACCACCGGGAATGTGCGTGAGAAATTCATGCAAGCCGCGCTTCAATCCCAGGAACCCATAGGCACCAAGGGCCTGCATGAGGCGCTGTGTGGATGCATCCAGGAATATCTCGTGAAACTCCTTCCATCCTCCCAAAGGCCGGAGTTCATAATAGTGACGGAGCAGCTCCATCCGTTCATCATGTGTCATGGAAACATAGGGGTCATAGAGGAGTGATCCCAGGTCATATAATGAATTGCCGAATCGCATGCCCTGGAAGTCGACGAGTACCGGTTCACCTTCGCGGATCATTACATTCTGGGACTGGAAGTCCCGATGCACAAGTTTTGGCTTCATGTCTTCAAGCCGGTCGGATAATTCTTTCAGTTCAGCCTCCAGGCTGTTTATTTCGGATGTACTGAGTTTAAGACCGCAGACTGCCTGAACAAAATTTTCAAAGAAGTAATTTCGCTCCCATCGATAGAGGTCAGTACCGAAGGCTTCCATCAAAGGGACCTTGCCTGAGGGGAACTCTTCTGCCGGAAACGAGTGGAGTCTTTGAGCTATGGCCAGGGTTTTACGGTAATATGCAAATCTTACCGGCCAGGGTTCATTCCGGAAAAACCACAGATCCGCGTCTCCCAGGTCTTCCATAACAATAAAGCCCGTTGCGGGATCATGAGCCATGATATGCGGCACAGGGACATCGATTCCGCGCAAGAACTCTGCGATTGCCACGTAGTAGTTGTTTTCTTCAAGGCCCCGGTCGTAATGCATGAAGATGACGGAATCATCATCTCCGTAACGGATGCGATGGAACGATCGGACCGAGCCGCCTCTTGCGACAGGCATCATGCGAATGGCGGCTAATTTTCCAAGTCCCAGTGCCCTGCGCACAAACTGTTTCATTTCATGGTCTAGATGAGTCATTTAATCAAGATTCTTAACCGACAGCAGAGTATTCACTTTTTCATATTCCGCAACAGAGCCGATATCATACCACCGGCCTTCGTCAATGAGCACGCCCGACACTGATCCAGGCTGCTCCCTGATCATTTCAACAAAAATGGGGATGACTGATTCTTTGCGGCCGGCTTTCAGGAGGTTCAGAAAGCGTTTCTCAATAACATAAATGCCGGTGAAGAGACAGCTTGTGACGCCCGGGTCGCCCAGCATATGGCGTAAATCACATATTTCACCGCTGGCGTTCAGATTGACATTCAAAAGAACACCGCTGCTTCTCAGCGCCAGGGTGACTTCCTTTTGTTTTAGGTAATGCGCATCAATCAGACGCTGAAGCGGCAGGTCGGTAATGGTATCGCCGTTGTAAATCAGGATAGTTTCGTCATTGTCAAGGAGGTCTTCAATATTTTTTATGCCTCCGGCAGTATCCAGGAGCATGGGTTCATGACGGAATATGATCGGAATCCCGCGCCAATTTTCATCTGGAAATACCTGTCGATATACGTCTGCACGATGGTAGGTGTTTATTATAAACCGTTTAATGCCCACCGATATCAGGTGCTCCATGGCATGAGTAATGATCGGGCGGCCGCCAACCTGCAGCAGCGGCTTCGGGCAGTTATCGGTCAGAGGTCGCAACCTTGTTCCCAGGCCAGCACCGAGTATGAAAGCAGTTTTGATCGATGATGTGAACATTTTTTTCAGTATAGCTTTATTAGTTCTGCACCATAAAAGTAGTGCTGTAAAATAGACTTTGCCGGAAAACCTTTCGCGGCCATAACTGCCGCCCCGATCTGGCATAAGCCGACGCCGTGTCCCCATCCGGCGCCCTTCAGAATAAAGCGAAGGGGAAGTCTGGAGGAATCATGCTCAACAGAAACGACAAATGCACTGCTGTACAGGTGGCTCCGGGAGAGCCAGCGGCGAATTTCCAGCTCCTTGCCTATGGTGATAGTCCTGTCCGATCCCTCAATTTTCAGTCGTATAATCCTGCCCGACGGACCCCGCTCGACGGGGATGAGATCGCGGAGGATGCCAAAATCCATTCCTGTTTTTTCCCTGATGATTTTTTCCAGCTCCGCTCGTTCATAAATCACTGTCCAGCGGAAAAAATCCGTGGTTTCCTGATCGAAAGACGGCAGGATCTGCCGCAGGATATTTGCATCTGTGGTGTTACAATAAGCATCAGGGTGGGAAGTGATCCACTGTCTGGCATCGGCTTCCGTGCTGATAGGTTTGTTAATGACAGCGGAATCAGAAACTGAGGTAAGATACGGGACAGTCTTATTCTCCCATGTATTCTCGAAATTGTCCGTCATGCCGCCGCAGGCTTTATGATAACGGGCATCGCAGATCTCATTGTTATAGACAAGGAATATGCCACGTGTCGCATTAACTGCATCGCTGGGGTTTACCGACAATAATCGGTTGATACCCTGATACCGCTGACAATGGTCATCCGCACAGACGTCGAAAAGCGTATGGTCAACCCTGTCATACCAGCGGACAAGCTCATCTTTCTTCAATTCTAAACCGGGTGATCTTTTATTTGTGTGTTTTGCCTCCCGGGCGCGGTTCAGCGTGGCCATAAGCCAGCTGCGTGACATGATTGCGTGCGCCTTCAAAAATTCCAGCGGGGCTTCAACGCTCATTTCCGAAGAGATGACACTTGAAAGATAATCTTCCAACAGGATTTCATTGATGACAACCAGTGTTTCATCTTTATCAAGTATCAGTGTGAGGTCCCCGCGGAAAGTCTGTTCCTGTTTTCTTTCCCAGTGGAAACCGGCACCGATTGTCACATCAAAAAGTGTGAAGGTAGTATCATTCAGGGGGGTACATCTGATTTTTTCCTGCCGGGATATTTCATTTCCTGCGCTATCTGAAAGGACGATGCGGCCGTCTTTAACACGCCCGCTAAAACTCCCGTCACAACGACGGTCATCATTGACAGCAAATGGGCCGTTGAAGCTGCCATTTATCTCCCTTTGTCCCTGGAGAATGCCTACCTTGATCTTTGGCTCTTCTGTCATCACCTTGCACCATGAACGCCCATATCAGAAACATGGCGACAATTCAATGTCTAACCCGCGCCCTGCTTTTTGAAGATAAAGGTCTGAACCAGAATGAAAGTAAAACAACAATAAGAAATATAATTGTCGCATACGTTATTTTTTCAAGGGTTAAATCCTCAACGTAGATCAACTTCTCTATTGTATCTATCATGAATTGGCCCGGGTAGACACTGCCTGATTGACCCTGCGATTTAAGGTAAACTTCAAGATAAGTCAGAGGACAGATAGTGCGTGTTACCTGCATGATGATCATGGTAATCAGGGCCACAAGATGAAAGATCCTCCATTTTGGCCAGTTCAAATATAGGAATACAGGAAATCCGAGGATCACAAAGGCAATCCACAAAAAATGAACAAAGATTATAAAATCGGCTGCTATTCTGTAAGACATATCTGACCTGTCAATATCTCGACTGACGAACAATTATACCAGCCTGTGTATGGCATGACTTCATTTTCTTTTTGATGTTAATGTGTTAGATGTTATTCAAGTATTCATAAATTCTTTGTCCCGTCAATGATTATCTGTATTACCAACTAATGAGAACACCCTTTTATGTGACATACATCCGATAGAGAAATCTTGCTTTTTTGTTTTTAGTACTTATATAATTTGAGACAGACAAATAAGGTAAAGAAAAAATGAAGGGATTCAGATTAGCCAAAAAATTATTTAATCAAAGTCGTCTGCCGATAGTTCGGCTTTTTGGTTTCAATCCGCAGCGAAGAAGTCTAAAAGCCAATATAGGATATTTATCAGAGCCGATGCCAAGTACCGGCTTGCATTTGAATGTTATGAGTTTTAACATCCGGCGCGGCACAGCGCAGGACGGCAGAAATCACTGGATATTTCGCCGTAAACTGGTACATGAGATAATGAACCATTACCACCCGGACGTTTTGGGCCTGCAGGAAGCCTTAGATTTTCAAAATTCGGAAATCCGTACCATGCTGCCCGGTTATAAAAAGGTCGGCACTGGAAACCTGGGCGGCACCAAGGGATTGCATAACACGATTTTTTATGATGCGGCTCGTTTCATCCTGTCTGAGGAAGGAACCTTTTGGTATTCAGACACGCCCGATATTCCGGGGTCAAAAGGGTGGGGAAACATGATCCCGCGCACCTGCACCTGGGTACGTCTGATCGAAAAAAACTCCTGGCGGGCTTTTTATTTCTACAATACCCATTTGGATCATATTTCCCTGCGTTCAAGGAAGAAAAGCGTTATATCTTTGATGCAGTATATTTATACACGGCCCTTTCCTGACCCTTTTGTCTTGACGGGTGATTTTAACGCTAGGGAGAGGAGTACACCCATACAATATTTGAAAGGTAAAGCTCCTTTAAAAATCAAAACAAAGCTCAAAGTATATAACCCCAGCCCTTTGATGGACACCTTCCGGGTACAGTATCCTAATAAACGAAATACTGCTACCTTCCATGGATTTCGTAGATATTTTTTCCGTCTCAAGCTTGATTATATTTTTGTCCCATATTATGTCAGGGTGCGAGATGCGAAAATTATTCAACTATGCGGGAAAAAATGTTATCCCTCTGACCATTTTCCACTTCTTACGCATATTGATTTGCCTGCAAACTTTGCATCTTCAGGTCCTAGCCCCTTTTTTGAAGTGGCTGTTAATGACTAGACAGAGACATTAACAGGGATTTTGCCTGCGGACGACAGACAGTTCTGACGAATGAATCCGCCGGAGCAGGCGCATTATCCTCAGCAGTCGTCTTTTCTTCTCGATATATTTATCTATAATATCACTGTTCATATCAAATGTATGATTTTTATAACGAAAATGTCCTGGGTATGGGATGTTTTTTGATTATTACAAAAAGGGCCAAACAAAATATTCTTTAAAAAACCATTACCTCTATAATGTGATGCCTCTCTTAGTAAAGATATGAAAACCTATATTAAAGTACTAGGGTATACTGTTTTTGTGAACTCCGTCACATTTTATAACCCTATAAATATGTTATACTTTTACATAAGATACGCAAAAAGTGTTCAGTCTACCTTTAGCAGACTTCACTACTTGCCGATTTAATTTTTTGTTACCAGTATCTTATTTTGAGCGGCTCTTTATGCTGTTTTGAGGATATGAATCTGTTCGTAGACACTAATTTATTTTTATGTTAGAAAAACCGCAAAATTTTATTTTAAGAGATTTGCATGAGTATTAAAAAAGTAGGCATAATTGCGAACGAAGAAAAAGAAAAATCGCGTGAGTGCACTATCCAGCTAAGAGACTGGGCATTGAAACGAGGCATTGAGGTATTTTTTGAGGAGGGGATTGCCAATAAGATCGGTGTGGATAAGGGTCTGGACAGACGAACGCTGGCGTCCCAGGTTGATCTCCTGATCGTGCTAGGCGGTGATGGAACGATTCTCCGAACTGTCCGCTTTGTCAGTGAGTATGACATACCTATTGTCGGTATCAACCTTGGGGAATTTGGTTATCTTACAGAAGTTAATTTGAATGAGATGTACAGCGCGCTCGATTTAATTGTCAAAGGGGAGTACCAGACCGACAAGAGGATGATGTTGGATGTCACGATAAAAATGGGAGAGGAAACGATCAGGCAGCAGAGCATCCTTAATGATGTTGTAATTACACGTGGGAATCTTTCAAGGATCCTGAACCTGGAAACGACAATCAATGAAGGCTATCTGACCACTTTCCGGGCTGACGGGATTATTATATCAACACCTACCGGTTCCACCGCATATAACCTCTCGGCAGGTGGTCCTATCGTATTTCCCGAACAGGATTCCTTCGTGATCAATCCCATATGCCCTTTTACCTTGACTAACCGCCCGATCATCATCCCGGATGATGCCGAAATAAGAGTTATTATGTGGACGAAAGAAATGGGTGCGACATTGACCTTGGACGGTCAGATTTCGCATACTATGAGATCGGGCGATAGTATTTTCATCAAGAAATCACCTTATGTGACCAACCTGGTATCATCGCCGCACAGGGATTATATGGAGATCCTGCGTACGAAGCTGGGATGGGGTGGATCACCTACTGGGACTAAATAAGTATTGCTATGCTGACGGAACTTAGTATCAGGAATTTTGCCATCATTGATGAGTTGAAGGTATCCTTTACCGAAGGCCTCAATGTGATCACTGGTGAAACAGGGGCGGGGAAGTCGATTATCATCGGAGCCATGAGCCTTCTGCTGGGTGATCGATCGTCTGTGGATATGATCAGGTCGCAGGAAGATTCCGCCGTGGTTGAGGCCATGTTTGACATCGGTGAAATGAATGATCTGAAGAGGGTGATCAGGGAGATGGGTTTCCATGTGGGTAAAGAACTGATCCTCAAGAGGGTCGTATCCCGTACAGGGAAAAACAGAGTCTATGTCGATGGGCAATTGGCCACCCTTGGGATGCTTTCCACCATCAGTGAGTCTCTGGTAAACATCTGCGGCCAGCATGAGCACCAGATTATTTTGAATGCGGATAAGCATATTGATATTTTGGATGAATTCGGTAGTCTTCTGCAGCTCAGGTCTGAGTATTCAGAGATGTACAACCAATATTTAACTTACAACGAGAAGCTCAGACAACTCCAGGCAGTTAATAAAACGCGGGATGAGAGGGGGGCGTTTCTCAAGTTTCAGATTAAGGAAATTGAAGATGCCGGGATTAAGATCGGTGAGGATGAGACTCTCCTGGAAGAAAAAATGGTTTTGAATAATGTCCAGAAATTAACTGAATATGCGACTGCTGCCTACGATATGCTTTATGGAAAGACAGGTTCTGTTCTCGAAGGGCTTCGCGGCCTTAAATCGAATATCAAGGAGATAAAAAAAATTGACAGCGGTTTGAAGCTGACTGAGCAGGATATGGATGCTGTCTATTATCAGCTTGAAGAGGCGGCATTAAATCTTAGGGATTATAAGAAGAACCTATCTTACGATCCGGCGAGACTTGAAGCCATTGATAATAGATTGGAGCTGTTGGGGCAGCTGAAGCGCAAGTATGGCCGCACACTGGATGAGGTTTTGAAAAAAAGCGCTGAAATTGAAAAGGAATTAAAGACTATAGAGTCTGTCGATAATGAAATTGAACAGATTTCAAAAGAGGTTGAATCCCTAAGCCCGTTGTTGCTTGATAAAGCGCGGACACTTTCCCAAAAACGCCGTGAAGCGGCGCTGCTTTTAAAAAAGGCAATAGAAGCGGAGCTTCATACGCTCCGGATGGAGAAGGCGGCGTTTGAGGTAACTTTTACAGAACCGGCAGGTGATACAAAGAGCATTTCCTTTAATCCCCGCGGGATCGATGGAGTGGAATTCTCTCTTACGACCAACGTGGGGGAGGAATTAAAACCGTTGAATCGCATAGCCTCCGGTGGAGAACTTTCCCGGATTATGCTGGCGATAAAGAAGGTTCTGGCACGATCGGGTTCCGTGGGCACTCTGATATTTGATGAGGTAGACAGCGGCATAGGGGGGGCGACCGCCGCGGATGTCGGCAGAAAGCTCAAGGATGTATCCCAGCACCATCAGGTCTTGTGTATTACGCATCTTCCGCAAATTGCTTGTTTCGGAGACATGCACTATCGTGTGATGAAAAATGTTTCCGGAGAAAGAACGATTACCTCGGTAGACGTCCTTTCTGAGGAGGGACGGCTTGATGAAATTGCGAGGATGCTCAGCGGTACAGAACTTACAAAAAAGACCCGAGAACATGCACGGGAGATGCTGTCGATATCCCGCATTAAATAACTGTTGGCTTCCAATCTGTCGACAAAACATAAGAGCTTAAATTTAGGTGCTTTATAGGTAGTGAGATGCTGAGGAAGGCTCGAATCGGCGATGTCAAGACAATTCACATGATGATTAATAAATCATCCAATAAGGGTGAAATCCTTCCCAGGTCCCTTATGGATATTTATGGAAGCTTGAGGGATTTCAATGTTTATTTTGATGAGGACAAACAGTCAATCGCGGGCATCTGTGCCATGAATATTATCTGGGAAAACCTGGCGGAGATTCGTTCACTCTATGTGGAAAAGGGACACAGAAAGCAGGGAATCGCCAGGAAGCTTGTCGAGGCATTCATCTCTGAGGCCATTACCCTCGGATTGTTCCGAATATTTACATTTACCAACAAACCGGAATTTTTTAAACGGCTTGGGTTTAAGGAGGTCGACCGGTCAACTCTTTCAGAAAAGATTTGGTCGGACTGCTTTAGATGCTCCAAATATCCGGACTACTGCGATGAAGTGGCTATGATTATAGAATTATGATGCATGTGATGAAGACACCGCGTTTTTTTTGTATTCTTTTTGTTTTGTCCATAATAAGCGGTTGTGCGTTAGGACTCTGGAAACCGGCAGAAAAGCCGCCCCCCCTCGTGTTAATCCCCGCTAAAAAAGTCCCTCCATTGATTGATGATCTTGATCAGGATTCGCTTGCTACAGCCATAGAGAGAAGCCTGCAATATTATGAAACGATTGCCGGTAATAATATTAATGGGCTTGGCGATGGTCAAGTTACAGGGAAAGAGTTAGGGGAGTCGCTTCTCCTTTTCCGGGAGATCTTTTATAGTTCTGATTCTGATGAAATTAAACAGAAGAAAATATTGAATGCCTTTGATATCTATAGAGCCACCGGGCTTGATGGTGAAGGGAGGGTCCTTTTTACCGGATATTTTGAATCTGTTTTGGAAGGTTCCCTGGAAAGGACGGATGAATACATATATCCGATTTATAGCACGCCTGATGACACAATCGTGGTGAATTTGGGTAAATTCAACAAAAAATATCTGAACGAGAAGATTATCGGCAGGTTGAAAAATGGTGAGGTGATCCCACATTTCACCAGGGCGGATATTGAAGATGAAGAATCTCTGAGCGGCAGAAATCTTGAATTGGCCTGGGTTGATGATCCGATAGACCTGTTTTTCCTGCATATCCAGGGCTCCGGAAAGATAAGGCTGCCGGACGGAAATTTCATGCAAGTGAGTTATGCCCAGTCGAACGGCCGTCCATACCGCAGTATTGGGAAGTACCTTATTGAAAAGGGAAAGATAGCGGCAAGCGAAATATCCCACCAATCCGTGAAAAAATATCTCAGGGAACATCCCTATGAGCTATCTGATATCCTCAACTACAATGAGAGCTATGTATTTTTTCGGGTTGTTGAAAATGGCCCAATAGGTGCCCTCGGTCTTACTCTGACTTCAGGCAGGTCGATCGCGACGGACCTCGCTCTATTCCCTAAGGGAGCCCTCGCCTTTATCAGGCTACGGAAGCCTGTTTTTGATGAAAACGGCAATATCAATGCGTGGGAGAACTTCTCCCGCTTTGTTCTCAACCAGGACACCGGCGGTGTGATTAAAGGACCGGGACGTGTTGATCTGTTTTGCGGTACGGGCAGTGAAGCCGAATTGCTGGCGGGAAGCCTGAAGGAAAACGGGGAGCTTTATTTCCTCGTGAAAAAGAAGATCGGCGGAGCAGGCGTCCCGTCTGTCTCTAATACTGATGAGTGAAATAAAACGTATACTAGGTGCTGCCTATGGTAAAGCAGCGCGGGTCTTTGGAGAGACAATCCGGCGTATAAGTGTAAGCACAGGATATTCTTCTGCATCATCCGTATATCTCTTTTGATCCCTTAATGCAAAAGACAACCCCCGTCAAACTATCGCATTGCGGGGGTTTGAATCATATAAAGTTTCTGAAGCCGCACTGCGTGTGCTTTTGCAAGGAGAATATTTTTTAAAAATTGTCAGAATTTTCTTGATTGTTGCTTTTCTTTATGTTACGCATGGCGCGGAATATCGAGACAATGAATCAATTCCTCCTTGGTTGAAAAATAAGTTATGCTCAATCACATTTGATATACAGATATTTCCAACAGTGAATATTAACTGTCATCATTTACTATTATTTAAAAATAACGCGTATTAGAGTTACCAATCGGTGGTCATGCCTTAAGTTGTTGGGCCGCCGATAGATGGATTAATTTAATTAATAAAATATTTTATGGAAAGGGGGATTTTGAAGGATGACGAAGGCGGAACTAATAGCAGTAATGGCGGGAGGAGCTAAGATCTCCAAAGCGGCGGCCTCAAAAGCTCTGGATGCATATGTCGGTGCGGTAACCAAGGAGTTAAAAAAAGGCGGCAAGGTGGGTCTGGTCGGGTTTGGCACATTTTCTGTTTCTAAGAGGAAGGCTAGAGAAGGAAGGAATCCACAGACAGGAAAGGCTATCAAGATACCCGCTAAAAAAGTTGTAAAGTTTAAAGCAGGCAAGGAATTGGCCAATAAAGTAAAATAAAAGATTATAAAATAAAGGTATAATAGACTAAGGCCTCCGGTTATTATGAACATCGGGGGCCTTACTGCATCAGGTGATGTCATTTCATTGACACGAACTTTTCTTTTTGTTATTGAACGTGTC
The DNA here is from genome assembly GCA_035625045.1 of Syntrophales bacterium. Taxonomy (GTDB): domain Bacteria; phylum Desulfobacterota; class Syntrophia; order Syntrophales; family UBA2185; genus DATKLL01. Next base: position 18,531 of record DASPQI010000172.1, read on the forward strand.
GCAAAAATGTTATTAAATTGAGGAACGCAAATTGGCAAAAAAACGGATACTAAGCGGAATGCGGCCCACTGGAGCTCTCCATTTAGGGCATCTCCACGGAGCCCTGAAAAACTGGATAGA
>DASPQI010000173.1:0-4641 GCA_035625045.1 Syntrophales bacterium
ATGGCAAGCGCTATTTGTCTAACCCCGAATGAAAATTTAGCCAGGGAAATAGCCTCCGAGGTCGATCTTCAATTGATGAGTCTGCAAAGAAAATTAATTGCCTCACGTGCCCTAAATAATTTCGGAGCCGTCATTGTAACCAGAGACATCAATCAGGCCATTGAAGAAGCCAATAGATTCGCCCCGGAGCACTTGGAATTGATGGTAAAAAATCCGCGGGAGCTGCTCCCTAAAATAAAGCATGCGGGCGCCATTTTTCTTGGGCACAACACTCCCGAAACTCTTGGAGATTATATCGCCGGTCCCTGCCACATCCTTCCAACGGGGGGAGCGGCAAGATTTTCTTCCCCGCTGGGAGTCTACGACTTCGTGAAGCGCAGCAGCGTACTTTCTTTCTCCAAAGAAGCCCTCCTGAGATACGGGAAGCAGGCGGCACGATTTGCTGAACTGGAGGGACTTGAGGCACACGGCAGGTCTATTGAAAAAAGGTTATCACGAAAAAAATCTTGACAAAAAATCCCTGATGTTTAAGATGCTTCGTGCTGTTCCAATGCTTGTCTGATTTATAAAAACCTATTCTGAGCGGGCGTAATTCAGCGGTAGAATGTCAGCTTCCCAAGCTGAACGTCGTGGGTTCAACTCCCATCGCCCGCTCCATTTTATCGTAATAATTATAAGTAGTTACAAATTTCAAATGCCCTAATCATCAGGGTCAAAATATTCCGTCACTATTTTTCAGTTTTTTCTACTTTTGATTCGCCACACTTAATTACTCTGCCAGTATCTTTATTATTGTTGGCACTTACCTATCCCAACTTTCGATGTCAGCCTTCAGCGGCGTAGCGAAACAGCTTATGCCTATAAGGATTGGTTCGGGGGGATTTATTTTTCGAAGACCTAAGTCTCTCAAGCAAAGATGACTATTGATAAAGCGATTTCAGTTTCTCGGATATGAATTCAATGACTATATCGAGTTCTGGTTTTATGATTGAGTCGGAGGAGGTGGAGTTCGTCCATCAAATCAAACAGTCTTTGTGGCATTATAAATTTGCCTTTTCGCATTAAAAGGTGGCAGGTCATTTACCCACAAATTTGCCATCTTTAAACTCGCCGACAAGTTTATTGCCATTGACGTATGTATATGTCCCTTGCCCTTCCATTTTGTCATCTTTGAACTCACCAACATAATTACTTCCATCGGTGTATGTATATGTCCCTTGCCCTTCCATCTTGCCGTCTCTGAACTCGCCAACATACTTATCGCCATTGACGTATGTATATGTCCCTTGCCCTTCCATCTTGCCGTCTTTGAACTCGCCAACATACTTATCGCCATTGATGTGCGTATATGTCCCTTGCCCTTCCATTTTGCCATCTTTGAACTCGCCAACATACGTATTTCCACTGTATGTATATGTCCCTTGTCCATTTTCACAATTTCCTGAAATGCAACCCGCATACACATAACCGGCAACAAATAAAGCCAGTAGGCATAACAATACAATGTACTTTTTCATACTCACCCCTTTAAAATTTAAATGTGGATCATTGACCCCTCGCTGTCTCTAATCAGAACATGTCCGAGATTGACCTAGTTAAAAACTTGTACCACGTTTAAAACTGTAATTCTACTTTTTTCGACTATTTCCACTTGAAGGGAGCAACACAAAGTCCACCTTTGGCTAGGAATACTCACACCGATTTGAAATAATATATCAATCAAACCTTTTCAAATCCTTCGGTGACGCCAACGTCCTATCAAAAAAGACACCCCTGGGATAACGCAATAAAATAGAGGTATCTTCGTCAAAAATCCTAACTACACGATCTACCGTACCCGCAATCGGTGTCTCCCTCAACCAAGCACTTATGACCTGATTCACACCTTTCCCCGGCATGGCAATATTCACCATTACCGCAGTCTACTGCGTCTTCAGGCATACAGCCGCCACCAATCATACATTTATATCCGGCACGACATGAACTTCCATTCCCGCAATCGGTATTTCCCTCATTCAAGCACTTATGACCTAGTCCACACCTTTGCCCGGCATGGCAATATTCGCCATTACCGCATTCTACCGCGTCTTTCGGCATACATCTGTGACCGACTATACATTTCTGATCCGTAGGACACCACCCGCCGTTCCCGCAGTCCATTGCGCCTTCAGGCATACACCCGCCACCGACCATACACTTCTCCCCTGCAGAACACCAACTGCCGTTCCCACAAGCTACTGTTCCGGGGGGATGGCCGGGAGATGGCACCTGCCAGCTCTGTTGCGAATCCAAATTTACAAGTATATAGGAAATAGGCTCGTTGTGGATTTCATTTCTTTCATCAGCCAATATTTCAGTAATGCCGTCCTTGTATTTATCCATTGCTTTCTTATCCAATGCAGAAAAACACCAATAGGCATAATTTCTAAGAAGAACGTCTTTTTCGTTTTTTAATAAGTCCAATATTTTCATATACAAATTATCAGAGTAGATCTTTTTTGCGGCGATAGTGACAAGGGCAATTTCTTTATCTTGAATGGAAGTTGACTGTAGTAAACCTTCCAGGTCTTTTTCATTTGGAGGCAATGATTCTTCCAATTTTTTGGCTGTCCGGTTGAATAAATGGAGGTTGAATAGATAGATGAGATTAACTCCCGTCTTGGATTGATCAGACATTATCCTATTTAATCTTACCTTTTCTTTTGCATTTTTATACCAATTATTATTTTCATCTCTTGCGCATGCCACTATTAGCAGTAATATTGTCGCATATATTAGGACCTTTTTTTTCATTCATCCCCTTCCTATGATATTACTTGAATGTTTAGTCCGTTTAGCAATAGCTATTTATTACATCACCAGTCGGCTTTCTTGATCTCTCCAAAGCTCTCAAAAAGCCATGATAATCTATACCCTTCTATTTTGATCCGAACTGCTATCCTGAATAATAAAGGAACATGGATAAGTGTCTTTTACTGATAATGAGAAAATGACATTCTCACTGAGTATTATAATTCCCCACAATTGAGAAGTCGCATCTTTGAAATATATTCGGTATTTTTAAGCTTAACTTAAGATAAAATAATACCAATTTATATAAGAGATCAAGAGCATCTAAGATATTTTGAATTAGAAAATCAGAGATTTCCCGATAGCAGTCAAGATTGACCCTATATAAAAGAAGACTGCCGCAACATCGACAACGAGATCGGCGGCCATATTGCCAAAGTGCATGAACAGAGACTGATCTCGGAAGGCATGATGCGCGACGATCCTATTACTTTGCGGTAATGAAGTTGCTGTGATTATTGATTTTGGCGACTAATAGCAGAAATCTTCTCAGCGCGGATTAACCGCAACACAGAGATTGTCTAAATGGGGTCTGGTACAGGTTATCCGGGTGCATGCTTTCAGAGAGCCGGTTAATATTAAATCATGGGAGGATATCGGTATGAAGAATATCAAAGGTACTAGGACAGAAAAAAATGTGTTGGCGGCGTTTGCCGGCGAGTCGCAGGCGAGAAACAGATACACCTACTTTGCGAGCCAGGCGAGAAAGGCAGGATACGAGCAGATAGCAAACATCTTTATTGAGACGGCAGAAAATGAAAAGGAGCACGCAAAGGTTTTCTTCAAATACCTGCAAGGAGGCGATGCAGAGATCGCTGCTGCCTATCCGGCGGGTGTCATCGGGGACACAAGGGCAAACCTTGAAGCAGCGGCAGCCGGGGAAAACATGGAATGGACAGCTATATATTCCGATTTTTCAAAGATCGCCCGGGATGAAGGATTTCCGGAAATCGCCAATTCCTTCGACCAGATCGCAAAAGTGGAGAAATTTCACGAGTCAAGATATAGAAAGCTAATCAACAATATCGTGAACAATGAAGTATTCAAAAAGAAAACCTCCATCAAGTGGCACTGCACCAATTGCGGTTATATACATGAGGGTACTGAGGCTCCATTTGAATGTCCGGCGTGCAAGCATCCGCAATCTTACTATGAGGTGCTGGCGGAGAATTATTAGAAGATTCTGTTATCAGACCTTCCTGGAAAGCTTGGTGGGGACAGTGCTCAGATCGCCTGTGGTGTGATAATTCGATAAAAATTATTTACTCTTTTTTTCACTTCAAGCAAAGCCAAAATGGCTTTGCTTTTCTTTATCTTCCAGATTATTAACTGTACAATTGTAAACTCAACGCAGGTATTGGCTTTTAAGGATTTTATAGGAAGCAGAGCGATGATGAGCACTTGACCCGCGGCTCGTCGGCTTAACCGGCGCGTGCCGCGGAGTCTGATATTAGAATTACAACAAGAAGCGATCATTATCTTTTACAATTACCAACAATTAGTGTCAGAACAGTGTCAGATACCTTCAAACCCGCATCCAGAGTGCATCTCATTTGGTTCAACTCCCATCGCCCGCTCCAACTTTATCCCAATAAATGCACAAATACCCGTCAAATCTCATTCCTCATTTTTTAGGTAAGAACAGAGTCGAATTTTCCGTAATATTTCTATCCTATTCATAAGAGAACTTTCTCAAAATAATTCTAATTGACCCGTTCTTCTCTAAAATCGCCTTAATTATAAAATCCAAATATTCAGATACCAAACGACTTATTGCGACATTTGACTCTT
>DASPQI010000174.1:0-3560 GCA_035625045.1 Syntrophales bacterium
GCAAGCCTGTGCTTTGAACATTATATGGGACAGACATTCCCCGCTACAGTATCGCACCTTACTCATTGCCGTGTCAGCACCTGAAGCGGTCTCTTAGAAGGCTCCGATGTCTTTATAATTTGAAATCCACCGCCAGGATAGTTTCCGACAGCTCCTTCACCTTTGCAAGGACAGGCTGGTGATCGGGATGCGGCTGATAACGCTTCAAAGCATCCAGATCATCGAAGGCGGAAACGAGGGCAAAATCATAGGATCTTTCAGAGCGCACAATATCACGTCCGAATAGGTATTCTTTTATTTCTGGTATTTTCCCGGGTAGTGCCGCCATTAGTTTCTCCAACTCGGCAATATTTTTATCTGTGACGCCTCTCTTGAATTTCATGAAAACAATGTGCTTGATCATGCTAATATCCCTTTCTGCTCTAAAAGTTTAAATCCTTCCCGCAAAAATATTTTTATATCATCATCCCGGCCCCGATCCAGAAAACAAATTCACCTTTTGTCTTTCCCAATATCTTTCCCTGTCTTTTCCTCATCTCACTGTGTCATTTCCGCGCCTCTCACGTCATTCCCGCCCCCGACAAGGACATTCGAGGGCAGGCTGCGGCGGGAATCCAGACTTGTCGTAATTATCGACAATATTCGTTATCTAATTTTTCTTACCCTACCCTTTGCGAAGAGTAGTCTTTCATACTTTTTTATCTTCTGAATATGCCATGCTATTCTCATAACAAAAGCAGAAAAGGCAAGAAGAATATTTAAAAGGGCTTTGCCTTTTTAAAACCACAATCGAAACATCTTCTTCAGGGGGCTTGAGAGACAAAGTCCATCTGCATCGCCAAGCGCGAATCAAGGGCTAAACATGGTCAGTTTTTCGTTGACACGCAAGGCCGTCTTTTTTATACTTAGATTTAACATTAAAAAAGAAAGTTCTCATCAAAAAACTCAAAAAGGCCCGTATTCTGCTCTAAGTCATTATAATATAACAGTCGAGTATACTTTCACAAACATTCTTCTCCTTACGGCAGTCTTCTTTATAGTCTCAATATTCTTGACCATCCTTAGCAGAGACGAGCAAATAATCGGCAAGTGAAGACATGACGATAGGATGATTTGGAAGGAGTGAAATATGAGTGATAAACATCATACTGCAATAACTATCTCCAGGCAAATGGGAAGCGGCGGTACTTACATCGGCTATCTTCTGTCAAAGGAGCTTGGGTACAAGTACATAGACCGGGAAATCTTACGTCAGGCTTCAAAGCACCTCAAAACAGGAACAGACTGGCTGGCACAATATGATGAAAGGTCCTCCGGCCTTTTGTCAAACCTCTTGAGAGCGTTCTCTTTAGGTACACCTGAATATACAGGCGTATCAACTGTCCGGCAACCTATATATGATAGGGATCTGTTCACCCTGGAATGTAAGATCATGAATGATATTGTAGATCAGCATGATGCCGTTATCATAGGAAGGGGTGGATTTTATGCCCTGAGAGATCGTCCGTCGGTATTCCGAATATTCGTTCATGCACCCCAAGAGTTCAGAATTAAGCGTTTGATGAAAGTAAAAGATTTGACTAATGCCAAGACGGCACGTTTGGAAATAGAGGAATCAGACATCAGAAAGACCAGGTTCATCCGGGACATGGTAGGAGTGAACTGGACGGATTCTTTGAATTACCATCTGTGCATCGATTCAAGCATGATCGGTTTTTCTGCCAGCGTGGAGATGATTTTGAATCTTGTAAGAGGGGGATGGAAGAAAAAGACATTATCACCTTAGAATCAGAACATCCAATGGTGCCGGTCAGCCATCCAGCGCCTCACTGTTTTACGCAGCCAATCCTTGAGGTTTTCAACGATATAAAATTTGGGTAGAAGGAGATTATCTCCCGGTAGGATCAACCTTTCGTCAATGGCGATGCGAGCTAATTCAGTATAAGGATAGATACGAATACCGATCGTAATTTTCAGCGCATCAAGGTTTAGCGAATCGGCAAAGACAAGGCTTTGTTCAGCGGTCTCCCTTGTTTCTCCCGGTCCCCCCAAGAGCAAGAAGCCCAGTCGTTTGATTCCGACGTATTTGAGCATTTCTGAAGTCTGACGAACGGCATCCAGTGTATATCTCTTATTCATTTTATGAAGAATCAGTTCACAACCACTTTCAAAGCCCAGACTAACCTCTTTACAGCCTGCTCTCGCCATGAGTTGAATCAATTCTTTATCAACCCTCCCGGGGTAAAGGATGCACCTCCATGATAATGTCAATCCATTTTCTATCAGCCTGCGGCATATTTCTTTAGCGTAGGCCAGAGGGATATTAAAGGTATTATCTACAAAATAGAACCACTCAAATCCGGCATCTATGCGGCCGGCAATCTCCTTAATGACAAGATCTAGACGTCGTTTCCTGATGGAGCGGCCCTCTATAGTAGCTGTAGAACAATAACTGCAATCCATGGGACAGCCTCGTCGTGTCTGCACCGGCATCCAGCATTCCTGTTTGTCAGGTGCAGAAAGGGATAAGATATGAGCATCGGGAAGAGGCAATGCATCTAGATTTTTTACAAATACCCTCTTACCCTGAATGCCGAGACCTCGCACGTAAAGGCCTGGGATCCCCGAGAGACCGACACCTCGCTCGATCCGGTCCAGAAGGAGAGGAAATGAGACCTCTCCCTCGCCCTGTATCCCCATGTCAGCTTCCAGATAATCCAAGACGCTTTCTGGAAATATGCTATACCCCGCACCGCCCAAAATTATAGGAGCACCGGAGAGATTGCGGCATAAGGTGACGACTTTTTTCACCTGATCCAGAAAAAATCTCGGATTCTCCATATTTTGGTCATCAATGTTTCTGATTGAGATACCGATTATGTCAGGATTAAAAGAAGTAATTGCCTCCCCGACGGATGACCGGTTATCTTGTTCGGTCATGAGGTCTATCATTCTTACATCATAGCCCGCGTTTCTTGCCGATACAGCTACGCAATTCAATCCCAGCGGTAATGGAAGAATATTGATTTGTTCGGTATTTGCGGAAATGAGGAGGACTCTCATTTTGATACCTCTCCACTTTTATAATATTGTCATACCAGTAACATAAGTTCAATTCAACATTTTGTAAAAAAACAATAGCCGCAAATAATTGCCGGATGATTATCAATAAAAATCGAACATCAGGGTAAAAAAAGAAATGGTCAACTTCAGGGAGGAACAAACGAATTATAGAAGATCAAATTTTCAAAATCAGCCAAATGTTGAATGTGTTTCTTCCACCTACAAAGTATTACATAGATGTATAATAAGAAGTGAATATTTCCAAAAGAAATGTTCGAAGTAATCCCATGATTTAGCTCACGTTGCATTATGAGGTAGCGTGAAACAGAATATTGCTCTCTCATTTATTTTTCTTTCCGCCCATAACCGCCCGACATGTCTTCTTATAATGCGATGGACAGTTATCAAACCGATGCCTGTGCCTTGGAAATCAATTAATAAAAAATGAAAATACAAATATTAATACTTGACTTTTTATAAAAGGCTTCATAAAGTAC
>DASPQI010000175.1:0-7153 GCA_035625045.1 Syntrophales bacterium
TTGGGGAAACATTCCGCTCTCGCATATTACAGAACGTCATATAGACAAACTAATAACTGATATGATCCGCGACGGTCTTGCAATCCCCACTGTTAACAAGAACGTGCGACACGTAAAAGCGGCTCTGGGTAAAGCATACAAATGGAAATATATAAAGTGCCCAGTCGAATTTCCCAGTCCGATGGAAGAAGAAGAGCGGGTACGCTATTTGTCCTCCGATCAATTAAGGCTTATCATCGGACAAACAGATGATGCGGAATTTGCTGACTTCTGTCTATTGTCCGCCTATACCGGTCTGCGATCAGGGGAACTCATGAGATTAATTCCTGGGGATATTGACAACCCACCTGAATTTATAAGGGTGTCTCCAAAGCAAAAAAATAAAAAGGAATCACGGGTCCCCATCAATTCAAGTGCCCGTGTGATCCTGACAAGGAGTTTACGTAGAGGACACAAGAAGGTTTTCCGCTTTACATGTAGGACTTGGGTATCGCAAAAATTCAAGGAATGCGTAGTAAAGGCGGGTTTAAAAGATGCGCGCTTCCATGACCTACGCCATACATATGGAAGCCACCTTGCTATGTCCGGTGAAAACCAGAAAACTATTCAAGAGCTCATGAGACATAAGTCGCCGGCATCGACAGAGATATATACTAAGTTATCTCCTGACCATTTAAAGCAGGCATCAGAAAAAGTGAATTACGGTCCCATGCCTGTACCCATAACTCACTCCAAAAGCGGTACAAATAAACCGTAAGCTTTCCGTAAAGCACGGCATAACTAAGTGATTTTATATAGCATATACTCGTCTTTTAAGTCCCTTGCGTCTACCAATTCCGCCACCCAGGCACAAAATTAAAATGGGGTTAAAAAACCCCATTTTTTGGGGGTTGTTCAAAAATGCTTAGATGTAAGGCGCTCAAAAACCGAAGCGCGAGGCGTATATAGAAATACGTTGAGCGGTTCGGTTTGCAGAGCAACGCAGCAAATGAGCATTTTTCAACAGCACTAAATTTTTCTTATTATTTTTAAAAATAGGTGTCAAGACTTTAATTGGATGATATAAGATAAAGGCTTACTTATGAAAGCTGAAATGCTGGAAGTTGACGGAGAAGATATCAATGATGTCAGCGAAAAAGAAGAAATAAAGATTATTTATGGAAAGTCATAAAGAAAATAGTGACCTTGATATTTTAATAGAAGGCGGCACCCTCCTTACCATGTCTGATTCCATGGATGTTATTTATGACCCAATAATCGGAATCAAAGATGGAAGGATCGAACTTGTCACGGTTAAAGATATTCAACGTACGAGTTCATACAGGGCAAAAGAAGTACTTGATGCCAGCGGGTCCGTGATCATGCCCGGATTAATCAATACTCACACACATCTTCCCATGGTATGTTTCCGGGGGCTTGCCGACGATCTCCCCCTCATGGAATGGCTGAACAACCACATCTTTCCGGCGGAGGCGCGATTCGTGAACCGTGATATGGTTTACGCCGGCTCCATGCTTGCCATCGCGGAGATGATTCTTTCCGGCACCACGACATTTTGCGACGCCTATTTTTATGAAAGCAGCGTAGCCGGAGCGGCGGTTGATTCCCGTATGCGAGCCGTTGTCTCTCAGGGATTCATCGATCGTCCCAACCATAATGACCCATCGAAGATATCCGATATAGCAGAACGATTCATCAACAAATGGCAGGGGAAATCCCCTCTTATAACCCCTTCCCTTGCCTGCCACTCACCGTACGCATGCGCGCCCGAAACGCTCATACGAATAAAGGATGTCGCAAGAAAGGCAGGGATGCCATACAACATACACGTATCGGAAACGAAAGAAGAGGTTGCAATCATCAAAGAGCGATTTGGAAAGCGGCCGGTGCAGTATCTTAGAGACCTCAACCTCCTTGATGACCTGACATTAGCCGTCCACTGTAATTGGCTTGATGAAGACGAAATGGAAATACTGCGTGCCTTCGACGTGAAGGTATCTCACAATCCTGAAAGCAATATGAAGCTGGCGGCTGGATGTGCGCCCGTCCCCGATATGATTAAAAAAGGAATAACCGTGGGTCTCGGCACTGATGGATGTGCGAGTAATAATGATATGGACATGTTCAGAGAGATGGACACAGCAGCCAAGGTACATAAAGTTATCCGGTTGGATCCTACAGTGATGGATGCGAAAACGGTTCTAAGAATGGCGACAATAGGTGGGGCGAAGGTCCTCGGTCTTGGAGATAAAATAGGGTCCATCGAACCGGGCAAATTGGCTGATATAATAATAATTGATATGAAGAAGCCGCATCTCGTGCCCTTATATAATTACTATTCCCAACTTGTATATGCTGCATCCGGTTCCGACGTTACAACAAGTATCATCGGGGGCAACATTGTGATGCACGAAAGGAAACTCTTGCATGTCGATCTGCCTTCGATTATTCATGAGGTCAGAAAGATCGCTCAAGCAATTGGTGATAATTATACCATCTCAGGAGGCTAAGAAATGCCAGATGCGAATATCTCTGCAAAGAAATGGATATCAGCAATTGTTATTGTTATTTTTATTTTCCTCTGTCCCGCATGCTTATGGTCAGCGCCCCGTGAGGTTACTTTTTTCCCTGATTCCGCACAGGTTCTCGAAGTTACGAAAGTAAAGGTTCAGACTGAAAGCAAAGATTCATGGAAAGCTGTCCTGATCCTGCCCGGTCAAGCTGATCCTGACTCTCTTGTGATCCGTTTATCCAAAGATACAAAAACTAAAATTGAGGACATCGCGTGGCGCCAGATTGTCCGGCAGGATGATGAAAAAATTACAGATATCCGAAAACAACTCGATAGACTTAAAGATGAGAGGAAACGTCTTCAGTCTACAATCCGCGCCCTCGACATACAGATTCAATTCTGGCAGTTGCAGACTAAAGCGAAGGTAAAGACTATCGCTGATGCCCATAATATGTCTGCTGCCATAGGCAAAAATATCCAGAAATTTTATCAGGACAAACTGTCAAAGGAATCTGAGCTTGAAAAGCTGGACAAGCTGATTAAAGAAAAGCAGGAAGCCCTCGACAGCGCTGCCGGAAAGAAGGAAACAGCGTGGGAGGTTGCACTTCTTTTATCCGGTACACGCAACTCCGAAGAAACGCTTCAGTACACTTACTCTCTATCAGGTTGCGGCTGGCAGCCTCTGTATCGTCTTGAGGCAAATGATCGAGATAAACAGATAACATTTACATGGGAAGCAGAAATATGGCAGAGTTCCGGTCAGGATTGGAATAATGTGAGTACAAATTTAGCCACTCTTAAGTCGCCAAAATTCATTGCTCCAGCCGATTTGCCGCCATGGATCATCAAGCCACGCCAGGTGTTCCGCAGTAAGTCCAAGAAAAGAGCTTTGAAAGCTGATATGGCAGAGGTCCAAGAAGAAGCTCCAGCCGCTGCTGAAACCCCCTCCCCTGCACCCCAGCAGATCAGACAAAGCATATACTCCATCTGGCAGGTAGGCAGGAAAAACATCCCCGGCGGATTGAAACAGAAGGTAAAAATACAGAATGAGATATGGCCAGCAGAGTTCATTTACCTGGCAAGGCCGAGCCAAACTGGCCAGGTATTTATCAGGGGCTTGGTTAAGTTTTCTGAACCCAAGGAAATTCCTTCCGGTAACAGTTTATTCGTCGTCGATGGGGCAATTTTAGGAAAACGGGATTTCATGCTTGCCGGACAGGAGGCAACAATATTCTTCGGCATTGATCCCCTTGTTACTGCAAACGCGCAGCTATTATCCAAGAAGTCGGGTGAAAAGACCTTTCTACAGAATAAGCAGACATACACCTGGGACTGGCGAATTGATATACAGAATTCCAAATCATCTCCAATTAAGATAGTTGTTGAAGAACCTAATCCGGAGATTAGGGATGAAAGAATTTCCTTATCCTTAACAAACGAACCGGAACCAGCGGAAAAAACCACATCCTCATTGTTGTGGAGCATTGACGTACCGGCAGGACAGAAAAAGTCTATTTTGACATCTGTAAGAATCGAGGCTCCGAAAAATATGGTCCTCGATCTTGGATGGAGATAATGAGGGACCAGATGCGGAAAAGAAAATCCGGACCGCCGAAAAGTAAAAAAGTTAAAGAGTCGCATACTGAAGAATTGGCACTGATCTCGGCGGACCCATACCTAAAGCCATATACGTCGGTCATCCATCGCAGATATAATAAGATTCAATCAACGGAGCAGCGCCTAACCGGCGGACGCATGTCGCTGGCGGAATTTGCCTCCGGGCATGAGTATTTCGGCCTTCATCGTGAGGGCGATGAATGGGTCTTCCGCGAATGGGCACCGAATGCCACTTCGATATTCCTCATCGGCGACTGTAATGGTTGGCGCAAAGAGCCTGAATATGCCATCCGAAGGATCAGTGAAAGTGGGAACTGGGAATTGCGGCTGCCTGCTGCCAGGCTCAATCACGGCCAGCTTTATAAATTGTTGATTTACTGGCCTGGCGGTCATGGCGAGCGCATACCCGTCTATGCCCGCCGAACCGTCCAGGATCCACACACAAAGCTATTTGCCGCCCAGGTATGGACACCGGGCAAGATCTACAAGTGGCGTGAAAAAAACTACCGACGACCTCAAGGTGCGCCAAGGATCTATGAGGCGCACGTAGGCATGTCACAGAGCGAGGAAAAAATCGGAACCTTCAGCGAGTTCAAGGAAAAAGTCCTGCCCCGTGTGGTTGATGCCGGATACAATACCCTTCAACTAATGGCCATCCAGGAGCATCCTTACTACGGATCGTTCGGATATCATGTCTCCAGCTTTTTTGCAGCCTCATCCCGTTTCGGTACACCAGAGGAACTGAAGGAATTAATCGATGCCGCCCACATGGCAGGGCTTTCCGTAATCATGGATATCGTACAATCTCACGCAGCCCGCAACGAACAGGAAGGGATCAGCCGCTTCGACGGGAGTTTTTACCAGTACTTTCATGACGGCCCCCGGGGCTTTCACTGGGCATGGGATTCCCGCTGCTTCGATTACGCCAAGCCGGAAGTCATTCATTTCCTTCTTTCCAACTGCCGTTTCTGGCTGGATGAATACCATTTTGACGGTTTCCGTTTTGACGGTGTGACGAGTATGCTGTACCTCGACCATGGTCTGGGAAAGGTCTTCATATCATATGATGATTATTTCGGAGACAACGTCGATGAGGACGCAGTTGCCTATCTCGCGCTTGCCAATAAGGTCATACATACCGTGCGGCCCGACGCGCTCACTGTAGCGGAAGATGTAAGCGGCATGCCGGGGCTGGCTGTGCCGATAGATAAAGGCGGCTACGGTTTTGATTATCGTCTCGCCATGGGTATGCCCGATTACTGGATCAAACTTATGAAGGAAGTTCCCGACGAACGCTGGCCGATGAGTCATATGTATTATGAGCTTACCAATCGGCGTGCTGACGAAAAAACTATCGGCTACGCGGAATCTCACGACCAGGCGCTCGTTGGAGATAAGGCTCTGATCTTCTGGCTTATAGACGCGGACATGTACTATCACATGGAGATTCATGAATCCAATTTGCGTGTTGACCGGGGCATTGCTTTACATAAACTGATACGCCTTATTACATTGGCCACTGCCGGCAACGGATACCTGAACTTCATGGGCAACGAGTTCGGACATCCAGAATGGATCGACTTTCCGCGCGAGGGAAACAACTGGTCATACAAGTACGCGCGCCGCCAGTGGAATCTTCGCGACGATAAAAACCTGCGTTACCGCTTTCTTGCCGAGTTTGATAAAGCTATGATGCTCCTTGCAGAGGAATATGGTTTGCTTGATACACCAGGGCCGTGGCTGCGCCTCGAACATCAGGACAACCAGCTGGTAGGCTTTGAGCGCGCAAACCTGATTTTTCTTTTCAACTTCAATCCGTCGCGCTCGTTCTCTGACTATCCTGTTGACCTCCCTTCTGGGGAATATCAATTGATCCTGGATAGTGACGCCGCAGAGTTCGGCGGCCATGGGCGGGTACAACCCGGACAAGTTTATTTCACCTGTCCTGAGTCGCTCCCTGATGGAGGTATGCGACATCATATAACCATTTATCTGCCGACCAGGACAGCATTAGTTTTGCGAAGGAATCGTTAATGATTTATCGTTACTTTCAATTGGAATATTGCATCTCATGTAAAAAAATAAGGGGAGAATATTTATGGAGATTACAGGTATTAATGCGGGAATCATAGCCTCCGGCAGCGGGACAGACGCAAACGCCGTCATGAGCGCTTATAATATGGGGTTTATGCCGGAAATTGCAGATATTAGACTCATAAGCACGAAGATCGGTGCCGGCTGCCTTGCAAAAGCTGATCTGAATAAAATAAAGAATATTGTAATCGAATGCGAAACCAAGCAGGAAGTTCCTGGCTTCAATCGACGGTTGGATCAATATATCAAAGGTAATGACATAAAGTTGATTATACTTGCGGGTTGTGTCTGGGAGATCTATCCTATAGAAGGAATTTTGATGATCAACATTCATCCCGCAGATACGCTTAAATATGGTGGAAGGCACATGTACGGCTTAAAAGTCCACGAGCGTGTATTATCCGACATCATAGACATTATATACCGTGAAATTAAAAAACCTGAAGATGATTTTGAAACATACGTCACAGTTCATGAGGTCGGATTCCCGATCGACCAGGGCCCGGTTATCATGAGGGCTCCTGTAAAAATTCCCAATGAACTAATTAAAAGTTTAAATAGTGGAACCCTTAATCTAAAAGAGGCCGCTGAGAAGCTCCAGAAACATGTTTTGGAGTATGAATGGATATTTCTGCCGGCAGGGGTAAGGGCTGCAGCAAGAAAGATCATAGATCAGAAGAAATAATATAAATCGTCAGATAATAGTTTCATCTTTTAAGATAGAGGTCTCCCGCCGTTCAATCTCTCATAGATTCTTATATATTCGGCAATCATATTCTCCAGATTATACCTTTCTCTTGCTTCTTTCATGATACGTTTTATCTGCCTTTCCCGGACCTTTAAGGGCCTTCTGTGAAAGGCTATGCTCTTATTCATGCCATACCACAGACCGCCCGTGTCATAATCCTTGAAGAGAAAGCCATTACCTAC